>JAKALI010000316.1 GCA_021813195.1 Pseudomonadota bacterium | reverse complement strand
GTGGCTGCTTGTGGCGCTCACTGCCGCGATGGGGATTGGTAGTTTCCTGTTTCACACCTTCGCCACGCGCTGGGCATCCGTTGCGGACACGGCCCCGATTGGGATTTTCATGCTCGCCTATTTCGGCTACGCGGTGCGGCGGTATTTCGGCGCTCACGTCGTGATCGTGGCTCTTGCTCTCGCGGGGTTCATCACCGCGCTGCGGTTCGCACATCTGATCCCGTGCCAGCCCGAACTGCTCCCGATTACGGCGGCGGCGGGGAGCCCGTGCTTCAACGGTTCGCTCGGGTACGTTCCGGCCCTCGCGGCACTCCTTAGCATTGGCGGCGCGTTGCTCTTGCGGCAGCATCCGGCAGGCCCGGGCGTAATGATCGCAGGTCTCGTCTTCGCCGTATCACTGACGTTCCGGTCGCTTGATTTTGAGTTCTGCGCGTTGACCGAAGTGCTGGGCCGGCCGCGGGGTACCCACGCGCTCTGGCATATCCTCAACGCGGCCGTGCTGTACATTTTGCTGCGAACGGCTATCCATCACGGGCGCTGGGAGCCAACGAAGGTTGCCGAGGCGAGGGCTGAACATTTGCGCCGCGGCGCCGCTTAGCCCATAAGGGGCCGCGCGAAACAGCGGACGTGGTGGAACTGGTAGACACACAGGACTTAAAATCCTGAGGCTTGACCGCCGTGTGGGTTCGATTCCCACCGTCCGCACCAATCTCTTCTCGCTCGCGACTGTGATGGTCAGCCGGGGGAGAGTAGTTCTCGAGTGAGACTTCAAGGGTCCGGCGCGCGTGTGTGACGTTGATCACATACCGAGACTGCGTCATGACGTCATACACGGTCTTCCGGCTGCGAACTGACCCTCTCGCCAACAAGGACCCGTCCATGATCCCCCGACTCTCCTCCTGGCTTCTGTCGGCCCTGCTGGCTGGCGGCATTGCTGCCGCCTCTGCGTCGGCTCATGCGATGGACATGATCGACATGGTCGATCTGACCTCGGAGGCCTATACCAAGTCCGAAATGACCCGCGCCGACATCGAGCAGGCGCTCGCCGCGTTGCCTGCGGGCGCCAAGCTCGACCTTACGGGCAAATCGCTGAATGGCCTTGATTTGTCGGGCATGGACCTGCGTCGCGTCATCTTCCAGTCGGCGCGATTGATGATGGTGAATCTCAAAGGCGCCAATCTGGAGGGCGTCAATCTCGACAGTGCCTGGTCACTCAACTCCGATCTGACGGGCGCCAATCTCAAAGGCGCTAGCATGTTTGGCACCCAGCTCGTCGGTTCGAAATTGGATGGGGCGGATCTCTCCGGAGCGCGCGTCGCCGGTGACTTCTCGAAGGCCAGCATGACGGGTGCCAAGCTCGACGGCGCTGATCTTTCAGCGGACGAGAAGAATCAGTCGATGGGCTTGATGCGCGGCACGTTCCGCTCGACCAATCTGGAGGGCGCCTCTCTCAAGGGTGCGAATTTGCGCCGTGCGATGTTGGAGTTCGCGTCATTGCGCGGTGCCGATCTAAGGGGCGCGCAGTTCCAGGGCAGTGAAATCGCGGGCGCCGATCTCACCGGAGCTGACGTTGCAGGCGCGGACTTCGCCGATGCCGACGTCAACTCTGCGCGCCTGGGCGAGATGAAAAACGCCGAGGCTGCCAAGAACCTCGACGCCGCCAAAAACCTCGAAAAGGCTTACCGGTGAGGCGGAGGCGCCTCAGCCCACCCAGCCCTTGTCGAGGTCTTGGGCTTGGCGCGAAAGGACGTTGCCCTGCGTGTCTCGGTGGATGGCGGTCCACGCAATATGCGTGCCGGCATCGTGTGAGGAGCGCGAGCGCAGCGAGAGCAACACGCTCTCGCCTCGTTTCGCGTCGATCGCCTTCGGCAGTGGAAAATAGAGCTGCTCCCAATGCGTCGGCGGAACGAGCGGAGTGGTTGAGAGCGTCACTTCTCCCGCAAGGTCCGCCTCCCACCAGTACGCGAAGCCGTGCACGGTGCAGCCGGCCGTGAATGTCCACGTCATCTCGCCTTTGCGCGCGGACGCGGCTTGGCGCGTGAGATCGACATCGTCCCATATTCGCGCAGCGCGGCCGCCATCGAGAAGCTCCTGCGCGCGCAGCGTGCGCACATAGACATTGTTGTGGCTCAAGGTACGTGCTGCGGATAGGTCGAGCGCAAGGCCGAGATCGCTGCCAACGCGGGACCAAGCGTTGAGGTCATCAGCGATGCGCGCGGATGTGACCGGACACGCGAACTGCCGGATGCGGGAGGGGATGACAATACCGCCCGGTTTCAGCATGCGGCGGCGCGCGTCGTTCAAGGTGGCGATAATATCCTCTTCGAGCGCGTAGTTGCCAAGCGTCTCGGAAATGATGACGTCGACGTGAGGCGGGTCGATCATGTCCGTCGAGCGGCAGGGATAAAGATGGCACCCGCGCGCACGATTGACTTTGAGAACATCGGCGGTGACGCGCGCCATGTCCGCGTTGGCCTCGTAGAGATGCACCTCGCGCGCACCGAGCCGCCACGCCATGAGCCCCAAGAGCCCTGTGCCGGCGCCGATGTCGGCAAGGACAGTCTCGCCTGGACGAATGACACGAGCGAGCGCATCCCGCAGCGCGCGGTTGCGGCGTGTGTCGGCGATGAGCGTGCGATGATATTCAATGCGCATGAGCGTGAGCGGTAGCGGGCAATCCACAACCTGACAAGGGTGAGGCCGTGGCGGCGCTTTCACGCCGTTTTGTTGCGCCGCGCCCACCAGATGAAGCCGAGACCGAGGGCCAGCATCGGCAGGGAATACAACTGGCCGACCGTGAGCCAATCCGAATTCAAAGGGTGGCCGAGATGTGGTTCACGGAAGAATTCCGCGATGATGCGGGCTACGGCATAGCCTGCCAGGAACACGCCAATCACAATTCCGGGGGTCTTCAGAGCCTTTGCACGATGGGTAAGGTAGCGCAGGACGAAAAACAGCACGATGCCTTCGAGCGCGGCTTCGTAGAGCTGGCTCGGGTGCCGGGTGGCCGGCTCGACATTCGGATGGAGATACTTGGCATCAGGAAAGACCATGGCCCACGGCACATCCGAGACGCGTCCGAACAGTTCGCCGTTGATGAAATTGGCCAGCCGGCCAAACAGCAGTCCGATCGGATTGGCAGCCGCGCACAAATCCATCGTGCTCCAGGGATTGACGCCATAATGACGTGCGAACAGCCATACCCCTACAGCGGATCCCAGAATGGCGCCGTGGAACGACATGCCGCCCTTCCAGACTTTGAAAATTTCCACCGGGTTGGTGAGATAAGTCCCAGGTTCGTAGAGGAACACGTAACCGAGCCGCCCGCCAATAATCACCGACACGGCCATGTAGACGAGAAGATCATCCACGCGCGCCACGTCGAAGGGTGGGGTTTCGTTGCGCCATAATTTCGGCTGGCGCAGCAGCGAGCGGACATAGAGCCATCCCAGCACGAGACCGGCCATGTAGGCGAGTCCGTACCATTTGATCTCGATGGGACCGAGGGATAGCGCCACGGGGTCGATCTGTGGAAACGGAATGGCGAGCGACGGCATTGGCGGGGCCCTCTCATGCGCCAACAGGCTAAGCCGCTGCGCACCGCGGCCTGCTTTACGAACGCGCCGCAGCATTGTCCAGTCCGTCGAGGCGTGTGTGAACCTTGCACGTGCGCGCTTGCCACACCATAGTCACGAGCATGTCGACACCCCCGGGCGGTCGTTGCGCGTGACATGACGGCACCGTGACGGCTGTGGTTCCACCTTGATCGCCAGGATATGCACCAATGACCCAGACAACGAACCGCTTTCTCGATGATTTGGCGAAGTTGATGACGGATGCTGCTGGCGCCGCGCAAGGTGCGGGCCGCGAACTGGAAAGCCTGATGCGCGCCCAAGGCGAGAAAATCATCGCCAGCATGGATCTGGTGCGCCGCGAGGAATTCGACGCCGTCAAGGCCATGGCGGCCAAAGCGCGTGAAGAGAACGAACGGCTCGAGGCCCGTCTCGCAGAGCTAGAGCGCCAGCTGGCCGCACGCGGTCCATGATGCGAAGGGGTTGATTCCCGCTGGGCTGCCGATCGCCGGCTTATCAACATGTCATGAGCTTCGAAGTGCGCGAGCGTCGCAATTCCGCACCGATTGCGAGCGATCGGGTCAGAGCAACGCGCCTTCCTGGTGAAGAATCGCGCGGCCAACTTGCGACTCGGGCGAGGGTAGTGCTTTGTCGCCGCGTTGCGCCGCATCGGCTCCCGCTCCGGGCTGCTCAAACGGTGCAGGCGGTTCCGGACTCACTTTGTCCGCGAGCGCGTTGAACCGGACTGAGGTGTCCGGAAGCAGAGGGAAACGCATGGCATCGGCCCAACACGGCATGGACATGACAGCCAACCCGATTGATCTCGTCGAGCAGCTTGCATCGGCCCACGATTGGGTCGTTGAGCGCACGGGCGACGACGAAGTCACCCTCGTCGTCGGCGGGAATTGGACCGACTATCATCTCTCTTTGAATTGGCGGGAGGATCTGCAGGCGCTGCATTTGGCCTGCGCATTCGACTTTCGCGTTCCGGACAATCGGCTCGGGGAAATGTATCGCCTCTTGGCTCAAATCAACGAGCAACTTTGGCTCGGTCACTTCGATCTGTGGACGCAGGAAGGTCTGGTCATGTTCCGTCACGCGCTCCTTCTGAACGGAGCGGTATGCAGCACAGGCCAGTGCGAGGCGATGTTGAAAGCGGCGCTCGAAGCCTGCGAACGCTATTATCAGGCCTTCCAGTTCGTAGTGTGGGCAGGTAAGGAAAGTCGCGAGGCCCTCGTCTCCGCCATGTTCCAGACCGAGGGGCAGGCTTGATGCCAGGGCCAGGGAACCGCGCCTAGCCCTGAGGTTCGCCCGTGATGCCCATCGATCTCAATGGCCCCCTACTTCTGGCAGGTGCCGGGAAGATGGGTGCAGCTTTGCTCGAAGGCCTATTGGCAAAAGGTCTTCTGCCCGCAGATGTGCGGGTCCAAGAGCCTCATCCAACCCCGGATCTAATCCATTTTCTCAATCGGCACGGCATCCAACCTGAGCCCGCGATCGAAGCACTCGACAGGCCGCCGGGTGTCATTCTCGCGGCCGTCAAACCTCAAGTTATGGATGAGGTTTTTCCATCCCTGGCACGCTTGTCCGGGCCTGAGACCATCGTCGTGTCGATCGCAGCTGGGCGCAGTATCGCCAGTTTTGAACGTCATCTCGCGCCAGGGCGGGCTGTTGTGCGGGCCATGCCCAATACGCCAGCGCAGGTCGGCCGCGGCATCACAGCTTGCTGCGCCAATGGCGCAACGAGCGAGCGCCAGAGGCAAATCACGACGCACTTGATGCAAAGTGTCGGCGAGGTGGTGTGGCTCGAGGACGAATCCCTGATGGATGCCGTGACGGCCGTTTCCGGATCCGGACCCGCTTACGTCTTCTATCTCGTGGAGTGTTTGGCGGCTGCCGGGCGGGAGCAGGGTCTGGCTGACGACTTGGCCCAGAAGCTCGCGCGCGAAACCGTGTCGGGTGCGGGCGAACTGCTTCATCGATCTGCGCTCTCAGCTTCGACGCTAGAT
>JAKALI010000315.1 GCA_021813195.1 Pseudomonadota bacterium | reverse complement strand
TCGATGCCCGCCGCGTCATACGTCACTCCCTACTTGATCTCGTTTGGTCTTCCATTGATGTAATACTGTTACAATTAAGTCCAGCCCGCGGCAAGCAAATCCCGCAAGCACCACGAACGAGGACCATCCATGCCTTCCGCACTCATCCTTCGGGATGCACAACTGAGCGATATTCCTGCGCTGGCCGCTCTGCTCGGCGAATTGCTCCAGCAAGAGCACGAGTTCACGGCCGATCTGGTGACACAGGCACGGGGACTGGAACTCTTGTTGGCTCGGCAAGATCAAGCCCGGATTATCGTTGCCGAGAGCGGCGGGCGCATCATCGCCATGGCGGCGCTTCACTACACGATCTCGACGGCTTTGGGCGCGCGCGTGGCAACTCTCGAGGACGTGATTGTCACCTCATCGGCACGCGGTGACGGCGTGGGCACACGGCTCATGAGCCATGTCATCGAAACTGCCCGCGCGGACGGTGCGGTTCGCATCACGCTGCTCACCGATCACGATAATCACGCCGCCCAGCACTTCTATCGCGCCCACGGATTCACGAAATCGACGATGGTTCCTTACCGGCGACTGCTGGTTCGCTCCGAGACGGCGTGATGCTTGCTCGCCGCCGGCCGAAAACAAACCGCGGCACCGGCACGGGTTCATCCGCTGTGACGAGATCGCTGATGAGATCTGCCGTCTGGCGGATGACCTTCGGATGTGTCCAGTACCCCACATGCGCCGCGTACGCCGATAGGGCTGGAGCCGGAGCAAACAGGATGCGGCGCCACCAGCCTTCTGACACCACTGCAACATCGCTGAGCCGCGGCTCGTCACGATAATGCGAACTGAGCGGCTTCAAAGGATAGCCCAACAGATCATGGCGGCTGTAGAAGTTGATCCAACGCGCGCGCGCCTTCAGCGCGGGTTCGAGCGCCGCGCCAGGAAACGCAGGATGATCGGAGGGGCGGCGGGCACGCGTGATCGGCACGATACTCTCTGGTCCGAAGGTGAAGGTAAACAGCGGCATGTTGGAGCCCATGGTGATGAACCCGGCCAGTGTCTCCAACCGCCGGAATGGACTGCCGTCACGCAGATAGGCGGCGAATTCGCGGGTCTTGTCGTCCTCCCGTGCGAGCCGTTCACTATCCCAGCGCCGCATGGAATAGGTGTCCCAGGCGAACGACGACAGGATGTGGCAACCGAGCGAATGGCCGATGAAAATGAGGGGCCGGGTTGGCTCACCACGTTGATCCAGACGGTCAATGGCGGCGCGGACTTCGCTTTGAATCTGGTAGTATGACGAATTGCGCCAATCGCGCGTTTTCTGATACGCGGCCGCATCGCCCAGGCCCTGCAAGGCCATCCTGCGGTACTTGTTGTTGTGAACGAGGGACCGACTTTCGAGCTCAGTCATGTAGGCGCGCTGGTGACGACGCACCACTTGCGACCAGATCGCCGGCTCGAAATCCACGTAATCCCTGAGCCGCCTCGGCAACGCGCGCACGAGGCGCTCCTGCATTGGACGATGGAACTCCTGATCGTGATTGTTAATGCCGTGAACAAACAAGACGGCAACTTTGCGAGCCATGAAATGAAATCCAGTATGATCCCGCGCTCAACCCTGGAACATTGACACCGCGTTCAGGCAGGGGTCAAGGCAGCCTGTGAGGCAGGGCCAAGCCAGCATGGCGCCGGATTGCGACAGCGCGGTGGCACCGGTAGGCAGCAACGGCGAGAAAGCTTAGATTGGAGCCATGACAGCCTTGAAGCCTCAAAACGCGAACCCAACCCTCCCCGCTTCGCTAGCCCGCGATCGCGTGCCTTTGCCCCTGGTGGTCTACGGCACACCTGTCGCCTCGCGCTTGCTGCTGGGAACCGCGCTTTATCCTTCTCCGAGCATCCTCGCCGATGCCGTTGCTGCGTCCGGTGCAGGGATGGTGACGGTCTCCCTGCGGCGCGAGCAAGCGCGCGGGCGAACAGGCGAGCGTTTTTTGGACTTCATTCGTGAATTGGGCGTCCCCGTTCTGCCCAACACCGCGGGTTGCCGAACGCCCCGTGAGGCCATCACAACGGCGCAGATGGCGCGCGAACTGTTCGAGACGTCGTGGATCAAACTTGAGGTGATCGCCAACGACGACACGCTTCAGCCTGATCTCTTCGGACTTGTTGAAGCCGCGAGTGAACTCGCGCGTGACGGATTCCAGATCTTTCCTTACACGACGGAGGATCTGGGCGCGGCGGAGCGCTTGCTGGCTGCTGGTTGCGAAGTCCTGATGCCCTGGGGCGCGCCGATCGGCACCGGACGCGGACTCGCAAACCGCTATGCGTTGCGGTCGATGCGGGCTTACTTCCCTGGCGTACCCTTAGTGGTCGATGCCGGCCTCGGAGCGCCCAGCCATGCGGCCGATGCGATGGAGTTGGGCTACGACGCCTGCCTCGTCAACACCGCCATCGCCAAGGCTGGCGATCCGGTACGTATGGCGTGCGCTTTCGCTCAAGCAATTGAAGCGGGTCGCAATGCGTTCGAAGCCGGATTGATGGAGATGCGCGACATGGCAAGTCCATCGACGCCGCAGGCTGGTCTGGCATTCCGCGATTAACAGAGGCTGGCGAACGCAATTGCGGCATTCCAACGAATAGGTCCGATCGGCTCGTATCGTGCTCGACGTCTTCTATCCCATCGTCCCTGACGTAACTTGGCTTCAGCGCATCGTGCCGCTCGGTGTGCACACGGTGCAATTGCGTCTCAAGAATGCCCGTAACGACGAGATTGCGCAGCAAGTTCGCGTGGGCCTCACGTTTTGCCGCGCGCATGGCTGCCAACTCATCATCAACGACCATTGGCAGGCCGCGATTGACGCCGGCGGCGACTTCATCCACCTCGGCCAGGACGACTTGGCCGCGGCCGATCTAGCAGCCATCCGCCGCGCCGGTCTCAAACTTGGCGTGTCGACACATTCGCTCGCTGAACTGGAAACGGCCCTCGCCGTTCGACCCGATTACGTTGCTCTGGGGCCCATTTATGAAACGAAACTCAAAGCGATGCCCTGGGCACCGCAAGGTCTAGATCGCCTGCGCGAGTGGCGCGCGCGTATTGGCCAATTGCCGCTCGTCGCCATCGGTGGAATCACGCCGGATCGGGCGGCTGGCGTGCTCGCAGCCGGTGCCGACAGCTGCGCCGTGATCACAGACTTCCTCACCGCACCTCATCCTGAAGCCCGCGTCGAACTGTGGCTCGACTGGGCGCGACTTGCTCGCCGATCCCCAGGCGCTTGATCCCTCGCTGGTATCGGGCCCAGCGGGAAAAGAAAGAGCCGGAGCTAGCGGCCGCTCCGGCTCTTTCCCATGCGACAGACGCAAGCCTTCGGGGCGGTTGCTCAGACCGCCGGGAAGCTCTTGCGTTCACTTCAGAAAAACGCCACAGCGGCGTCACGACGCGACGCCTCGACGCAACGCGAGACACCACTTTTCCCGCGTCGAACTGGCGGGCGCCACACGTAGGCTCCCGTCCGGCCGCACCCCGTGCCCCTCCTTTCTGTTCCAAAGGTGCCGGCAACGCGGGTACGCTGGCAGCGGTGTAGCTGCGTCGCGCCAGACTGTCATCGGCCTTGTCGGGACGGACGGCTTGCGCTGCACCGCACCCACCCCTATGACAGCGCCATCGTGTCTTGTGCTCCGGCGGCCATCGCCGCCATTGCCCTGAAATGTCGGGACATCTCGACCCTGGCCAACCATAGCGGCTTTCATGTCACACAATTCGTTCGGGCACCTCTTTCGCGTCACGACCTGGGGTGAAAGCCACGGACCAGCGATTGGCTGTGTCGTAGACGGCTGTCCGCCGGGCATACCGCTGGACGCCGCCGACATCCAGGCCGACCTCGATCGGCGCCGCCCGGGCCAGTCCCGCTTCGTTACCCAGCGGCGGGAACCTGACGAAGTCGAAATCCTCTCCGGGGTATTCTTGGACGGCGCCGGCCGCCAGGTCACCACCGGCACACCCCTGTCACTCCTCATCCGCAATGTGGACCAACGCTCCAAGGACTACGGCGATATTGCCGAGAAGTTCCGCCCTGGACACGCCGACTACACCTATCAGGCGAAGTACGGGATTCGCGACTATCGGGGCGGCGGACGCTCATCGGCCCGGGAAACTGCCGCGCGTGTTGCAGCGGGTGCCGTAGCGCGCAAGGTGCTCGGCTCGGGAATTTCCATTCGTGGCGCGCTCGTGCAGATCGGCAAGGTCAAAATCGATCGCGCGCGCTGGAATTGGGACGAAATCGGCAACAACCCGTTTTTCTGCCCCGACCCGGACACAGCGAAAGCCTGGGAAGCCTATCTCGATGGGATTCGTAAGGCCGGTTCATCCATCGGCGCGATCGTAGAGGTTGTCGCGGACGGCGTCCCGCCCGGCTGGGGCGCTCCGCTCTATGGCAAGCTCGACCAGGACATCGCCAGCGCGATGATGTCCATCAACGCCGTCAAGGGCGTGGAAATCGGCGCGGGCATGGGCGTTGCGGAACTGACGGGAGAGGAGAACGCCGATGAGATGCGCCCCAATGCGATCCCGCATGGCCGCCACCACGGCCCCGGTTTCACCTCCAACAACGCTGGTGGAATCCTGGGCGGCATTTCTACCGGCCAACCTATCGTCTGCCGCTTTGCGGTGAAGCCGACATCGTCGATCTTAACGCCGCGGCGCACGGTGACCGCGGATGGCGAAGCGACGACGATTACGACCAAAGGCCGGCACGATCCCTGCGTGGGCATTCGCGCCGTGCCGGTGGGTGAAGCCATGATGGCATGCGTGCTGGCGGATCACATGCTGCGCCATCGCGGACAGTGCGGATAGGGCACGGAGCCGTCTATCATCGTCAAGGACCTTGAAACGTGCTGCGTATCGCATCGACTCTCACCGTTTTGTTCATCCAGGCCGCAACTGCCCACTTTGCAAGCTCCAGTGAACGCCCTGGAGCCCAGATCGATGATGTGCGCCTGCGTGAGGCAGGCGGTGAGCGCGGCTCGTGGTTGCATCATGGACGCGATTACTTTGGTCAGCGGTTCGCGCCGCTCGATCAAATCACACCTCAAAACATCACCAAACTCACGCCGGTATGGATTTATCAGACGGGCTTTGCGGCAACCTTTCAGACCACGCCGCTCGTGGCCGACGGTGTGATGTATCTCTCTGCACCATTTTCGCATGTTCTCGCCGTTGATGCCCGCACGGGCCGAGAGATCTGGCGCTACGAACACAAGAGCACAGCTAAAAAATTGTGCTGCGGACCAGCCAATCGCGGCGTGGCCTTGGGTTATGGCAACGTCTATGTCGCCACGGTGGATGCCCGGCTCGTTGCACTCGAGGCGGCCACAGGTCGCGTCGTGTTCGATATCCGCATGGCCGAACCAGAGACGGAGACGACCGAAGACAAAACGAAACTCGATCCTGCGCAAGCACTCACGAATCGTGATGCGACGGGTTCGACGGGTGTGGGAGCATCGGCAGCGCCGCTTGTGGTTGCCGGGAAAGTCATCGCCGGGATCACGGGTGTCGGTTATGGCCTCCACCTCGACAGCGACCGGCCCGGCGCACCGC
>JAKALI010000314.1 GCA_021813195.1 Pseudomonadota bacterium | reverse complement strand
CTGTTTCCGCATGGCGTGCTGTTCCGGCAGGAAGAAGCGGACATGCGGCGCAAACTCGTCGAAGCCGATCTGATCGAGTGCGTGCTCGGCCTCGGGCCGAACCTGTTCTACAACTCGCCCATGGAAGCCTGCGTCGTCATCTGCCGTTCGGTCAAACCGAGGCAGCGGCGCAACAAGATTCTGTTCATCAACGCCATCAACGAAGTCACGCGCGAGCGCGCGCAGAGTTTTCTCACCGATGGGCACATCGAGCGCATTGTCGCCGCCTATCGGAACTTCGCCGACCAACCAGGTCTTGCGCGCGTGGCCTCGCTGGAGGAAATCCGCGCGAAGGATGGCAATCTCAGTATTCCGCTTTATGTGGCGGCGCAGCCCACGGAAGCGCGCGAGGAGCGCGCCGACTATGCGGTCAACGGACTTCCCGGGGCGATCTCGGCATGGTTGAAGAGCTCCGGGCAGGTTCGTGAGGCACTGGGCCAGTTGCTGGCAAGCCGCAAGGTGAGTGATCATTGACAATCTGTAATCGATCGATTACAGTTATTCCATGTTCTCAGTCAGGCCCCTGCCAGAATTTACCGAATGGCTGGACGCTTTGTCCGACGCGTCGGTGCGCGGGGTGGTCGCAGCGCGCATCAAGCGTCTGGAACGCGGCTTGATGGGGGACGTTGAGCCGGTCGGCAACGGGGTGTCGGAGTTGCGCATTCATTTCGGCGCGGGCTGGCGCATTTATTTCGTGCAGCGCGGTGTGCAGTTGATTGTGCTGCTCGCCGGCGGCTCCAAGCGCACGCAGAAGGCCGACATCAAGCGAGCCAAGGCGCTCGCGGCGCAGTTGGAATAATTGATGGAGATGATCATGACCAAACGTATCAAGGTGGCCGATCTGCCCGAGTTCGACGCCACGCCGTATCTCGACAGCGAAGCGGCAATTGCGGCTTACCTCACGGATATCCTGGAGGCGAAAGATCCGGCCTTGCTCGCGTCGGCCCTGGGAGACATCGCTCGGGCGCGCGGCATGAGCGAAATTGCCAAGGCCTCCGGTCTGACCCGCGAAGCCTTGTACAAGGCGCTCAGACCCAACGCAAAGCCGCGCTACGACACCATTGCCAAAGTCTGCGAAGCGCTGGGGGTGCGGCTGGTGGCACAGGCGATTCATAGTTGAGCAAAAATGCCATCGGCAGGCTGGAAATGCTGCGGGCAAATCCCGACTGGGCGAAGCTGCCGCTGTTCGATCGCAAGGGATGGAAGCGGGTGCGCTTCGGCGACGTGGTGGAGAACCTGAACGAGACCGAGCGCGACCCGGCCGGAGTCGGGATCGAACGCTTCATTGCGATGGAGCATCTGGAGCCAGGGTCGCTGCATATTCGCCACTGGGGCAAGGTGGCGGAGGGGACTACGTTCAATCGCCGCTGTCGGCCGGGGCAGGTGTTGTTCGGCAAACGCCGCGCCTACCAGCGCAAAGTGGCAGTGGCCGAGTTTGATGCGGTGGTGTCCGGCGACATCTACGTGTTCGCGCCCAAGGGTAATCGCCTTCTACCCGAATTGCTGCCGTTCCTCTGTACATCGGAGCGATTTTTCAACTTTGCGGTCGAGACATCCGCCGGCTCGCTTTCGCCGCGAACCAACTGGAGCAGCCTTGCCGGCTTCGAATTCGACCTTCCGCCGCCGGACCAGCAGCGGCGTATCGCGAAGATCCTCTGGGCGGCGGACGAGGTGTTATTGCGACAACAGAAGCGTCACGAAACACAGATGGCATTGATGCACTCGGAGCTCGCAGAAATCTTCGCAGGGCGCATTGGTCACTCGGGCATTCAACAATTCAAGATGAAATCCTTGCCGCGCGGATGGGACTCTGTGACAGTTACCGCGATTGCAAAAGTGGTTCGTGGATCGAGCCCTCGGCCAAAGAGTGATCCGCGCTATTACGGAGGAACCGTTCCGAGGGTCATGGTTGCGGACATTACCAGAGATAAGAAACATATCACGCCATCTATCGACTATCTGACTGAAGAAGGACGCAAGTTGAGTCGGCCTGTCCCGAAAGGGACTCTCGTTCTTGTCTGCAGCGGCACACCTCAACAAGTCGGATTGCCAGGTATCCTTGCAACCGATGCATGTATTCACGACGGTATCATTGCACTCACAGAAATCGACCAGCGGTGTAGAACTGAATGGCTTTTTCACTTATTTAGTTTTTCGCAATCGTTCATGGATACCACGGCTACACACGGAGGCACTTTCGTGAACCTGACGACCGACATCGTGAAAGGCATGCAGCTGGGTTTACCTCCACTGGCGATACAAGATGAATATATCGGACGGCTATCTTTGCTTGAGAGAGCGATCTCTCAATCAAATACAAGTGTGATTTCAACTCGTTCACTGCTTCAAGCATTTGCTATTTCATTCTTATGACCTTCACCGAATCCAACACCGTAGAGCAGATGATCCTCGATGCCGCGACTGGCCTCGCCGGCACGCGACGCCACACGGCGCAGCAGGCTCTGCCGCTCTACAAGAAGGATTCGAGTCAGTCATCGCCGCACTGGACTTTGGTCTGCACCGCTGAGGTGCCACGCCAGCCGAATGAGGTGGTGGTCGAGTCCTGGCTGCGCGAGGCGCTGATCCGGCTCAATCCCGAGATCGCGGCCCAGCCCGACCGCGCCGACGAAGTGATCTACAACCTGCGCGCCATCCTCCTCTCGGTGCAAGCCGACGGCTTGGTGCGCGCCAACGAGAATTTCACCGCCTGGCTACGCGGCGAGAAGGGACGGCCGTTCGGCCACAACGGCGAACACGTGCCGGTGCGCTTGATCGACTACGACGATCTCGCCAACAACCGCTTCGTCGTCACCAGTCAGTGGACGTTCCAGGCCGGCTCTATCGAAAAGCGCTTCGACGTGGTGTTCGCGGTCAACGGCCTGCCGCTGGTGATCGCCGAGGCCAAGACCCCGGCGCGCGCGAGCGTGACCTGGTTCGACGGCGCGTTCCAGATCAACCGCATCTACGAGCGCGACGTGCCTGCCATGTTCGTACCCAACGTGTTTTCCTTCGCTACCGAAGGCAAGGCGTTTCGCTACGGCTCGATCAAGATGCCGATCGAGATGTGGGGGCCGTGGCGCGACGAACACAGCCCCGACGAAGGCGAGCTGCGCCACGTTCAGACGGCAGTGCAAAGCATGCTGCAACCGGAAGTGGTGCTCGACATCCTCGCCAACTTCACCGTGTTCGCCACCGACGGCAAGCACCGGCGCATCAAGATCATCTGCCGCTACCAGCAGTTCGAAACCGCCAACAAGATGGTGGCGCGGGTCGTGGCGGGCTATCCGAAGAAAGGCCTGATCTGGCACTTCCAGGGCAGCGGCAAGTCGCTGTTGATGGTGTTCGCCGCGCAAAAGCTGCGCCTGCACCCGCGCCTGGGCAACCCCACGGTGATCATCGTGGTGGACCGCATCGACCTCGACACCCAGATCAGCGCCACCTTCAACGCGGCCGACGTGGCCAACATGGTCGGCGTGGCCACGCGCAAGGAACTGCAGGAGCTGCTGGCGCAGGACGTGCGCAAGGTGCTGATCACCACCATTCACAAGTTCGCCGAGGCGGGCGGCAGGCTCAACGAGCGCTCCAACATCATCGTCATGGTGGACGAGGCGCACCGCACCCAGGAAGGCGACCTCGGCCGCAAGATGCGCGAGGCCCTGCCCAACGCCTTCCTGTTCGGTCTAACCGGCACGCCGATCAACCGCGCCGACCGCAACACCTTCTGGGCCTTCGGTGCGGACGAGGACGAGAAGGGCTATATGAGCCGCTACTCGTTCCAGGACTCCATCCGCGACAAGGCCACGCTGCCGCTGCACTTCGAAGCGCCGCAAGTGCGGCTGAAACTCGACCGCGCCGCCATCGACGAGGCATTCAAGGCGATCACCAACGAGCTTTCCGAGCAGGACCGCGACGACCTCGCCAAACGCGCCGCCAAGATGGCGGTGCTGGTGAAAAACCCAGAGCGCATCAGCGCCGTGGTGCGGCACATCGTCAATCACTTTCAGACCAAGATCGAGCCCAACGGTTTCAAGGCTCAGGTCGTGGTGTTCGACCGCGAGTGCTGCCTGCTGTACAAGGCCGCGATGGACGAACTCATCGGCCCCGATGCGAGCGCGATCGTCATGCACACCAGTTCCGGCGATCCGCCGGAGTGGAAGCTGCATGGCCGCAGCAAGGACGACGAGAAGAAGCTGCTCGACCGCTTTCGCGACCCGGCCGACCCGCTGCAGTTCGTGATCGTCACCTCCAAACTGCTCACCGGCTTCGACGCGCCGATCCTGCAAGTGATGTACCTCGACAAGCCGATGAAGGACCACAACCTGCTGCAGGCGATCTGCCGCACCAACCGCACCTACGGCAGCCCGGGCCAGGACAAGACCCATGGACTGATCGTCGATTACATCGGCATTTTCGACGACGTGGCGCGCGCGCTGGACTTTGACGAGAAGGCTGTACAGCAGGTGGTGGCCAACATCGAAGAACTGCGCAAGGCGCTGCCGCCGCAAATGCAGAAGTGCCTGGCGTTTTTCCCGCACGTGGACCGCTCGGTCGGCGGCTACGAGGGTTTGATGGCGGCGCAGCAATGCCTGCCCAACAACGAGGTGCGCGACAAGTTCGCCGCCGAATATTCGGTGCTGGGCACCATCTGGGAGGCCTTGTCGCCCGACCCCTGCCTCGGTCCCTGGGAGAAAGACTACCGCTGGCTGACCCAGGTGTACGAGTCGGTGAAACCGCCCAGCGGCAACGGCAGGCTGATTTGGCACGCGCTCGGCGCGAAGACGGTTGAGCTGATCAACCAGAACGTGCACCTCGAATCGGTGCGCGACGACGTCGAGACGCTGGTGCTCGACGCCGAAGTGTTGCAGGAGATACTTGGCGACAAGGAGCCGGGAAAGCGCGCGAAGGAAGTCGAGATCAAGCTGATCGCCCGCCTGCGCCGGCATCTGAGCAATCCCAAGTTCACCGCGCTCGGCGAGCGCCTCGAGAAAATCAAGGAGCGCCACGAGCAAGGCTTTCTCACCAGTCTGGAGTTTCTGAAGCAGATACTCGAACTCGCCAAGGACGTGGTCGAAGCGGAGAAGGAAGCCGACCCCGAAGAGGAGCGCGACAAGGCGAAGGAGGCTTTGACCGAGCTATTCACCGAGGCGAAAGGTGCCAACACCCACATCATCGTCGAGCGCATCGTCGCGGATATCGACGACATCGTGAAGAAGGTGCGCTTTCCGGACTGGCAGCATACGACCCAGGGCGAGCGGCTGGTGCAGAAGGAACTGCGCAAGACCTTGCTGAAATACAAGCTGCACACCGACCAGGACCTGTTCGACCGGGCTTACGCCTACATCAAGCAGTATTACTAGTTTTATCGGCAAAAAGCCGAGAGTGGGAACTGGCCAAACTCAAGGACTGGCGCGGATTTTCAGGCACTTGCTTTTTTCGCCCTCGATACGGCCGCGCTTGGCTTGCAGGCGATCCGTCGGCCGATAAATATGACGCGCGTCAATCGGGCGCAGATTGCGGCGGGACCGGCGTGGCCGGCTGTGGCGCTTAACCGGGCATTTTCGGCCGCGCG
>JAKALI010000313.1 GCA_021813195.1 Pseudomonadota bacterium | reverse complement strand
TGGGATCGAGCTCGCAGTGCTGGTTGTCTTGACCGCCGACCCGGCCGCCATGGCGGAGGGATCCAAACTCCTGGCCATGTCGAAGCGTTGGGCGGCGGCGCAATTCGTCGTCGAAAATCAGGTTCGCGGCCATATCGATGCGGACTTGCTCAAGCGCATTGCCGGCGGCCTGCCCGTCACGACGTTGGCCAAATGGAACCTTGAGCCGCACACTGTCGAGTTTTTACAGGCAACGGGGCTGCAGGCAATTCCTGCGCTTACGGCCGCCGATTTCGCCGCAGAATTCGGATTCAATCAGGCGCGGCGGATGGTGAATGACTTAAAGGCATTCCGCCTCGCGGTCATGGAAGCCGTCCTGCCGGCCGCGACGTGGTTGGCGTCATGAGCCGGTTGAAGACCTTGCTCGATCGCTACGCACTGGCGCGCGCCGATGTGGACGCGTCCAATGCCGAAATTCGGCGCGCCAGTGCCAAACGCCTGGCCGAATTGATCGGCTCGACCGACCGAAATGCGCTCATTGCCGGCCTGAGCGATCCGGCCTTGACCGCATACGATCGGCAGCAATTGGAGCACGCAATTGCCGACCGCCTACCTAAGCGCCGCCGGCGCGCGCCGTTCGCCATCGGCCGCGCCATTAATCTGTCGCTGCGGCGCGTTCGCTATCACGGGCGCGCCGCTGTCGTTCTCGCCGTCGTTCTGGCGTTCTTGGCGCCCCTCGGTTTCCTCGCCTGGCGCAACACGGCTTCCCAGGAAGTCTTCTTCAATCAGGCCTGGGATTTTGTCTGGCGGTTTCCCGACGGCGACAGGGAAACGATCGAGATACCGGCCGGCGTAGCCGTTGTCGCGATGCCGGGGTCGCGCAGCGATCGCATCGTGTTGCGCATTTGGAATGCGCGCGAAGGCTACGGTTTCACCGAAGTGCCTGCATCCTGGCTTCATCAAAATGCACGGGTTTGGAAGGGGAGCTTTGCGAATGATTCGTAAATGGCTGGCCGTTCTTGGGGTCTTAATTGCAGCATTGTTGTTCGGATTTCCCGCTGTCGAAATCGCCGTCCACGGCTTCGAGATCTCGCTATGGCCCGCCAATGTCGTGCACCCCTCGGGTTGGTTTGCAGCGTGGATAAGCACCTACGGGTTAAAGCCGCTCAACACATATGCGCACATGTTGTTCGGCTACACTGACGCACTTGGTCCCTATGGCCGCAAAGCATTTGCGTCCATTTTTGCGGCGTCGGCCTTTGCGATCCTGGTCGTGTTCTGGCCGCGTACAGGCCCGCGGCGCGATCCGAACGCCACTTTGGGCGACGCACGCTGGGCAACGCGCCGCGAACGACGGCAAATGCGGGTCGGGCTGGAACTCGGGCTCGACCCTGATAGGGGCCGACCCATCCGCGTGACGATTGAAAGCCACCTCGTTTCAATCGCTCCTCCCAGGACCGGAAAGACGTCAGGCCTGGTCATCCCGAATCTGCTCGTTCCGGACTCCACAAGCCTGGCAGGACCGGCTTGCGTCATAGACCCGAAAGGCGAAGTGACGCGTGCCGTCGCAGAACGCCGGCGGGCTCTTGGCCGCACTGTTCGCTGCTTCGATCCCCTCGGCATTGCCGGCGGCGACGACCGTTGGAATCCAGTACAAGCCCTCAACTTACAGGATATTTTGTACTTGCAGCGCGTTGCCCGTGCCCTCCTCCCACCGGCGGCGGCCTCCGGAGACGCGGTATATTTTCAAAACCGCGCCATCACCGCCATCGTCGGCGCGTTCCTGGCGGCGCACGCCACCGGTGAAGCAACGCCTGCTGGCGTTGCCAAGCTCTTGGCCAATGTTGCCGCGTTCTCGAAGGCGCTGGAACCCTTGCAGGGCGTCGCGGCCGAGAACGCCAAGGCGATTCTGTCAATGGACCCAAAGGGACGAGACGCGATCCTCTCAACCGCCTTGCAGGCTTTTGACTGGGTTGCCGACCCGCGTCTTCAGTGGGCAACCAGTGCCAATACTTTCGAGCTTGACGAAATATGTGGCGGAGAGACGGATCTGTTCATACCCATCCCTACAGAGGATTTAACCACCCTTGCACCGCTGCTGCGGTGGATGCTGTGTGACCTCTTCGCAACCGTGCGCAACCGCCGTCCGCTTGAACGACTATTATGTTTCATCGACGAAGCCGCAACAGTGTTCGGCAGTCAGTTCGAGGAATTCGTGCTGGCGGCCGGCGAACTGCCCGGACGTAACGTAAGCTTTTGGTCGTTCTGGCAGACGCAAAATCAGATCAAAGACTCCTTCGGCAAAGACGGCGCACAAACCCTGCTGAACACCGCGGAATTCGTTACGTTTTCCGATGCGCCACTGGTCGACCCCGATGGACGGGAACTGTTGTCGCGGGCGATCGGAAACTACACCGTCTTGGAGGAGGTCACAACGACCGACGAGAAGTCCGGCAAGACGTCGACCTCGACACGCCCGACCGCCGTACGCCTAATGACGGCGGAGGCCATCGGACAGATGCCAAGCAGCGACCTTATCGTCTTGCCGAACAGCAAGCGCTATCCGAAGCGGCCGCTGCAAATTCGCAAGACGGCCTATAATGATCCGCGCTTGCAGTGTTTGACCAATAATACCGCCTAGATCGGCAGTGCCTACACAGAGGCTACACGGGGCCACAGGCGATCACACGGGGCCACAAGACGTACCACAGGAAAGGCCACAAGAAATGGGCTTCACACCACACGCACTAAAGCTGGCCACCAAGATCAGAAGAAGCGGCGGCGCGGCCGGCATAAGCATGTTAAGCCTCGGATCTGCAATTCCGGCGGCGCCCACATGGCACCGCCGGCGAAGCGTTTGAGGAACGCGATGTCGACAAGTTACAGCGTGGAGCTTGAAGAGACACTCGCAGAACGTCTTGAAGAGGCCGCACGCAATTCAAAGCTCTCCCCCGCCCAACTCATCGCCGAATGCGTAATACAGCACTTGGAGGTGGCGATTCGCCACCGCGCGCTTATCGATCGCCTGGATACCGTCGATCAAGGACTTCTTGATCTTGCCGAGTTCATCGGCGAGGCGACTGCGGGCAGCAGTGTCGATCTCTCCAATTTGTGCCGCTGCCCGCACGCAAAGGCATGACGGCATCCCTTCATACGCTCGGGGCCGGCCGGGACGCCGGCCGGTATTACCTCAATGACCCTAACCGGGAGGCCCGTCCCAGAAGTCGGGACGAGTACTACGTGCGCGACGGCGGCGGCGTCTGGTGGTCGACCGGCGAAACGATCGTCAAACACGACGCCCAAATCGACAAGGTGTCATTTCGGGATTTGTGCGCCGGGCTTGATCCGCGCACGGGCAGCCCGCTCGTACGTGGCTCAGGCCCAGGTCACCGTGCCGGCTGGGACCTCACCTTTTCGGCGCCGAAAACACTGTCCATCCTTTGGATGGCAGGGAACGAACAGCAGCGTGCTATGCTGCACGACATTCACCGTGCAGCGGTTGACGATGCTCTTAAATTCCTGGTGCAAGAGCGTCTCGTCGAAATGCGACTTGGGCCGGGCGGGCATGTCCGGGAAGCGCCAATCGATATAATCGTCGGCCGGTTCGACCATTACACCTCGCGCGAAGGCGACGGAAATATTCACACACACGCCGTACTTCTCAATATCGGGGGCTACGATCGGACCAAAAGCCGTTACAATGAGAATAAGCGGCTACGCCGATACAAGCACCTGACCCTTGAACCGCAGAAGCTATTCGAACACCAGCTGCTGCTAGGCGCGGTCTACCGAGCCGCCTGCGCGCAGCGATTGGTGCAGCAACGGTTTCACCTGCGCGAAGCCGGGCGCAACCAGTTGGAAATCGCCGGTATCCCGCAAGCCGTCATCGAGACATTTTCGAAGCGATCGCATCAGATCGAACAGCGCGTCGGGCGCGGAGCTTCCGGCGCACAGAAAGAACTCGCTGCACTCGCAACCCGCGGATCGAAAGACGAGATTCCTGTCGGCGACCTGCTGGAGCAGCGTTGGCAAAAGGAGCTTAATCAAACCGGCATCGATCCCTGGCAAGCCGCGCGCAGCTATGTCCCCAGCCGCCAGATCGACAAGATCGTCGAACTCGACTTCGACCCGCCTGAAATTCCCGGCATCGGCCCGATCGCCGTCGCCGCGTCGAAGCTTTTTCGGCATCACAGCGTCGTAGACCGCAAGGACCTCCTCATCACCGCATTCGTCGAAGCAGGTCTCGCGGGCATTGGCATCGACCAGGTCTGGGCGGAATTGCGCTCATACGAGGAACGGGGCGCTCTTTGCCGGCTTGCCGGCGACGAGCGGGCCGATTGCTGGACGACCCCGTCTATTGCGGCGAGTGAAGCTCGCCTGCTCCGCGCCGCAGATCGCCTCGACGAACGCGACTGGTTCCAGCCCGCGGCGGTGGAGGCCGCCATTGCCAATGCCCCTCGCCTCTCCGCCGAGCAGGCGGCCGCCGTAAGATTCGCTACCAACCGGGATGGCGTCAGCATATGCGAAGCGCCGGCCGGCTCCGGGAAGACCACGCTCACCCGTGTTTTGGTCGACGCGGCCCGCCGGTCGGGTCTCAAGGTGATCCTCGGTCTCGCCCCAACCTGGGTGGCAGCGGATGAACTCTCAAAATCCTGCGGCATCGAGGCTCACGCAATCGCAAAATGGCGCCACGACCGCAGCACGGGAAAAGCTCCGGAAATCGATGACGGGGCCCTAGTCATCGTCGACGAGGTCGGTTTGGCTGGGGTCCACGAGCTCGAATCCGTGCTCAGCGCTGCCCGCGGCGGCGCAAAAGTTCTCTGTCTTGGCGATCGCCGCCAACTCGAAGCAGTCCAAGGTGGTAGCGCACTACGCGGAATATCTGAGGTTATTGCGAGAGGGGCCATGCTCTCGCAAGTACGCCGGCAACAGGTCGACTGGCAGCGAGCCGCCTCCATTGTCATGGCGAAAGGTGACTCCGAGGCGGGCTTACGCGCCTACGCCAAGAATAATCGGCTGGAACTTGTATTCGGTGAGATTGCCGCACAAAATCGGGTGATCGAGAGCTGGACGGATTACCGCAAGGCCCACGGTGATGATGTTCTCATCATTACCCGCCGGAATTCTGATGCTGCTGCGCTCAACAAAGCTGCGCGCGCTGTGTTGCGCGCTGAAGGCCGCCTCCAGGGCCCAGACACAGCACTCACAGCGGTGGGCCGAGATAAAACGATCGGTCCTATCGAGCTCGCCCAAGGCGACCGGATTCGATTTGGTGAGAACCTGCCAAAATTCCGCATTCGCAATGGTACTCGGGGAACAATCGAACGTGTCGAAACAACTGATGGCGACACAAAAATAGCTGTCCGGCTTGAAGACGGCAGGTTCATCGAATCGGCATGGGCATCATTGGTACGCTGGCCGCGCAAGCGCTCTCCCCGTCCGCCTCGCATTAGCCACGCCTACGCTGGCACGGCCTATTCGGTTCAATCTCGTACGACCACCGCAGCCGTTCTCTATCTCGCCAAACCGACAGACGCGCGCGAAACCTACGTTGGGCTCACCAGGCACCTATTCGACGCTCGAATTATTGCGGAACGCGACCGTCTTGAGGCAACTATCCGACAGCGCCAAACAAACATCCGT
>JAKALI010000312.1 GCA_021813195.1 Pseudomonadota bacterium | reverse complement strand
ACAGCTTGGCGAGTCGCGCGAGACGCCCTTGTGGGAGCGCAGCGCGATCTCGCGAGAAGGTGTGACGTGCATCACATGCCACCGAGTCAAGGAGCAATATGGCAAAGTCAATGGCGAGCGCCGCGTGGAGCCCGGCAAGATTTACGAGCCTGTATTTGGCGTGGGCGAGAAAAGCGTCATCAAGGATGTCCTGGCCAACAAAGACACCTACTCCGTGAAAACGAGCCCAGACGGCCGCGGCAATGACATTCACGAGGGCATGATCACGAACTCGCAAATGTCGAAATCGGAGTTCTGCGTCAGTTGCCACCAAGTGGCCGTCAACCTCGGCATCAAGCTCGAAATCGTTTGGGATCAATACCGTGACAGCCCGGCGCGCAAGGCGGGCGTGACCTGCCAGGATTGTCACATGGGTAAGGTTCCCGGAAAGCCCGAGGGCTATGACACCGCACCGTCTGCGATCGTCGGCGGCAAGGAGATCAATCCGGGCCGCAAGCACGCCAATCACCGGTTCATCGGACCAGGCTACTCGATCGCGCACCCTGGCATCTTTCCGCACAATACGAAGGCGCAGGCCTACAGCATCAAGGATTGGCTCGAGTTCGACTGGCGTGCGGGCTGGGGCACCCCGGAATTTGAGGACAAGGTTTCAGCAGGCAAAGTCCGAGTGAATTTTCCCAAGCGCTGGGCCGAGGCCGTGGACCGCGAGGATGCCCGCGCGATCATCGACGAGAACTTGAAGAAACTGGATGAGCGCGATGAAATCCGCCGCCAGGTGATGGAGAATTCGAGCCACGTTGACGGACCCCACATCGAAGGGTCGCCCAGAGTTGGTCAAGACCTCGCTTTCTCCTACAAAATCAAGAACACGAATTCGGGCCACAACCTGCCGTCGGGCTCGCTCGGAGCCCAGCCTCAGCTATGGGTCAACGTCGCGCTGATTGATCCGGATGGCAAAAACATCTGGGAGTCGGGCTACGTCGACAGCAACGGCGACATTGCCGATCTCCACAGCCTGGATGTTGCGGCCGGTCGCATCAAGACCGATCAGCAGCTGGTGCATTTCCAGACCAAGTTCTTGACGACCAATGTCAAGGGCACGGAGCGCGAAATGTACCTGCCGGTGAATTTCGATATCGATCCGCTGCCGCACTTGCGTCCACCGGGTGTGCCGACGACCGTTCTCAACCATCCGCCTCTCGTGCGCATGGAGAATCGCTCGTTGCCACCCTTGGGCTCGCGCACGGCGAAGTACCGAGTGCCTGGCCTGCTCATTCAAAAGCCTGGCAAATACAAGCTTGCTTTCCGCATGCGCAGCCGCGCTGAGCCCATCTATTTCATGCGGTTCGTCGGCTCCAACAAGGAAATGGAGCAGACGATGAACGAGCGCATCATGAATTTCCACGTTTACGCAGTGGAATTCGAGGTGCCCGGATGATGTGGCCTCTGCAAACGTTGTCGTGAACGATCCGCGCGGATGCGCGACCGTCAACCAATGAGCAGGCGAGCGCCGTCACCTGGAGCTGACGCATCATGACGAGAACACCGGCAGCAATTCCCCATGCGGCAGGTTTTGTCTTTGAGACGCAGACTGTGCTTGCAGGCGTCTGTCTTGCGTGCTGCGCCGCTTCGCCGGTGTTCGCCGCGGAAACCGGCACGAGCGAGGCCCGCAAGGCAGGTTCCAATACGGCAGCGGTGCCCGTCGGACCCAATACAACGACGGTTGCGAAATCGGTGGGCGTATCCGAGATCGGCGCACAGCACGCCCGTAGCTATGTCACAAGCCAGGATGATTTGTTCCGGCCCGATCCCCAGTATGACGAAAGCTACGAGGCGCAATCTTTCATCGATGTCTATGGTGCCAAGAGCGCCGTGGAGCCGCCAAGGCCGATTCTCGAACTGGGCCGCCAGCAATATACCTCCGGCATGTTCGACCCGAGCAGCACGCTGTTGGGCGAACTCAATCCGCTGCTACCGGGCCTTGCGGTCTATGGTGATTGGCGTACCGCGGTTGCCTATAACAATACGAACGGCAAGGAGATTGCCCAGATTGCCACGCGGCTCAATATCGATGTCGATTTCAAACTCACGGGCACGGAACGCATCCATGCGTTCTTCACGCCGGTTCAGGACAACAACAAGTTCACTCGGTATGAATTCGGCGGCGCGGACGCGGACGGCAAATTGACTGGCGAGTTCGACCCAAATCCGCAGACGCTCTTCCTCGAAGGCGACATCGGTGCACTCTATGCTGGCTTTTCAGGACACGAGTCGAGCTTCGATCTCCCGTTCACGATTGGATTGTTCCCGTTGTTCCTGCAGAATGGTATCTGGGCCAACGATGCCATTCTTGGCGGCGCGATCAGTCTTCCGGCTAAGAATTCAGCAGCCCTCGGTTTGGCCAATTTTGACATCACGTTTTTTGCAGCCTTCGACAATGTTGACAACGCCGGCATCATCGGCGCGGGGCGAGACGCTAATGAACTTGCCAATCTTTACGGCGTGACGGCCTTCATCGATGCCTTCGACGGCTATGTGGAAGCCGGTTACGGGTTGATTGATGGGCGTGATGCGCGAGACGGCCTGCTCACACACTTCCTGACTGCCGCCTACACCCGGCGCTACTACAATACCGTTTCGAACTCCACCCGCGTGTTCGCCAATTTCGGCGATGATCCCGAAGGCAAGAGCGACGGCCTAGCCGTCATATCCGAAAACAGCCTGATCACCGGCTTGCCCAGTACGTTGCTGCCGTATGCAAACCTCTTTGTGGGTTTCGACAATCCCCAGCCTCTGGTCGATGGAAACGGCGCGGGAATTCTCAAAAACGTCGGCATCAACTTCGAGACGGATGCGTTGACGGGCTATCCCAAGCTCGATGACACTGGATCGAATGCGTTCGGAGGTGCGTTGGGGCTGCAGTATCTATTCAATCTCGATCAGCAGATCGTCGTCGAAGTCGCCACTGTCCAGCCCTTCAAGGACGATGGCATCGGCACCGCCGTGCCGCAATATGCCATAGGTTTTCGCTATCAGGTGCCGCTTGACCGGGCATGGCTCTTCAGGGCCGATGCGACTTATCAAATCCTCGAGGGTGATCAAGAAGACCAATTCGGTATTCGCAGTGAGTTGCGGCGAAAATTCTGAAATCTCGCGAGAGCCGCTGGAGATTTCGGCGGCCCGATCTCTAGCCACTTAGCGTGGTCGCATGATGGCATCGATTTCAACGTCGATCTCGTCATCAACCATCGACATATAGTCCGTCATGCCGAAGGCGCTACGTTGAAGGCGAGCTGTGGCAAAAAACTTGCGCGCGCCAGCATCATACTTAAGGGCTGGATCATCGTGAGGCACAAGTCTGGCACTCAAGGTCACGGGTTGCGTGACGCCGTTGATGGTGATCTCACCTCGCACATCGGCCTCGGTCGCTGAGCGCGAACGAACATCGAGGCTTTGGAAAGCGATGACCGGCGCAGCCTCGACATTGAAGAATGACCGACCCTTGAGCTCTTGGTCAACCAGAGGCTCTCCTGTGGTGAGGCTGCTGGCGGCTATCTCGGCCCTGATCTGAGCCTTCTCGGGCGCGTCATCGTCGTAATCAAGGGCGCCCTTCACCTGCGTAAAGCGACCGCGCTGCGTGGAATACGCCATCTTATAGACGAAGCGGACTTCCGTGCGGCGCGTGTCGAATTCATACTGGCCAGCATGGAGGGCCGGTGCCACAAACTGCGCGGCCATGAGCATCGCCATGGCCTGCAGGGGTGTTGTCCGGATCGCGAGGACGGTGTGCATACGCATAGCAGATCCTCCAAGCAAAACCCCTCCGAGACGTACCCTAAAGCCGTGGTGCGATCATGGCGAATTGTGAGAAGAGGTCGGAATGGCCGCAAAATATTACCATGCAGCGCATCGTAATCTCTGATTTGAACATACCATTACCGATCGCGCAGAGGACCGTGCGCGAAATCGCATGACAGGAATCGGATAAATATATCCGGGTCCAATGTGTGTGGGATAATGGCCGCGGCTGTAATAATAGGGGTAGTCATGAGCAATATAGCTGGGAGCTATCGGGAAGATCGTTCTTAATGTGGTGCGGCGATACCTCGCCGGCATCCAGTCCGAACGCTGCGACATGACGGTGGTATTTGTATGCGTTTTCGGACGGGTCGTCTCGGCCCAGCCACATGCGCCGATCGGGGCCACGAGCAGAGCGGACGCCAACAAACCGATCGTTGCGAGACCGCGTGGGGTCATGAGAGTGCCCTCCGGCTCAAATCTTCAGTCGCAGGACGCATCTTCGCGGATTTTTTTCTTAGTGGCAAACCGAGTGCAAGTGCGAACTGATTCAGCGATAGAATTAAATAGATTCTGGGCTCTTGTTTCCCTAAGCTCGCTAAATTCAAAGCATGGCGCAGCGTCATCCGATGACGGCGTTAAATTACCATCTCAAAATGCGCTAGCCGTCATTTCGACCCCAGATCGTATGCTGCGAGGGCCGCCAGATTGACGATATCGGCATCTGTTGCGCCGAGCGTGCAGATTTGTACCGAATGCTCGAGCCCCACCAGCAGGGGACCGATGACGGTGGCCCCGCCCAGCTCCTTCATGAGTTTCGTTGCGATAGAAGCTGCATGGAACGCAGGCATGACGAGGACGTTGGCCGTATCCGTCAAGCGGCAGAACGGGTAAAGCCGCATCAGATCCGCACTTAGAGCAACGTCAGCGGCCATGTCGCCATCATATTCAAAATCCACCTGGCGTTCGTCGAGTAGGCGTACAGCCTCACGCACCACGTCAGATCTTTCGCCACGCGGTTGACCGAACGTGGAATAGGCGAGCATCGCCACGCGTGGGGTGAGACCAAATCCGCGGGCGGCCCGTGCGGCCTCCACGGCGATGCTTGCGAGTTGCTCGGGTGTGGGCATGTCATGGACGCTGGTGTCGGCGATAAGGACTGCGCGGCCGCGGCACAGAGTCAACGATACGCCGATAATGCTGCGGCCAGGCTCGGCATCCATGACGCGGCGAACATCCTGGAATACGCTCGTCCAGTTGCGCGTGGCCCCTGACACCATGGCGTCCGCATAACCGTGTACGACCATGAGAGCAGCGAAAACATTGCGTTCGTTGCGCACGAGCCGTACGCAGTCGCGCTTCAGGTAGCCGCGACGCTGAAGGCGCGCATACATGAATTCAGCGAATTCGTCCGCATAGTCGGACTGCTGGATGTCGATGATTTTGAAGTCCGACCGCAACGGAATACCGAGCTCGGCGAAGCGCTGATAGACGATGTCGCGGGTGCCAATGAGGATCGGCTGGCCGAAGCCCTGCGCAAAAAAGGCATTGGCGGCGCGCAGCACGGCGGGGTCTTCGGCTTCCGCGAAGACGACGCGGCGCGGGTTCTGGCGGACGGTGTCGAAGGTCGCCTGCAGCCATCCTGTGACGGGGTCCAGACGGCCTTTGAGCCGCGCGACGTAGGCCTCCATGTCGACGATTGGGCGGCGGGCGACGCCGGAATCCATCGCTGCTCGTGCGACAGCCGGCGGTACATGGCTGATGAGCCGCGGATCGAACGGCGCCGGGATAATGTATTCGGGACCGAATGTGGGGCGCCGGCCGTGGAAAGCCGCC
>JAKALI010000311.1 GCA_021813195.1 Pseudomonadota bacterium | reverse complement strand
TACACCAGCCGGCCAGTTTCGCCTTTTTCTGGCCCCATGAAGGACTGCATATGGTCGATACTACTCGTTCGCAGCTTGAAGGGGAATGGCCGTTTCCGCTGCCCTGCCGCCGTTGAGTCCTGATGGACGGCAGCAGACTGATTGCAGACATTCAGCAGTGGAAAGCAAATGACCCAAAGCGGCCATTCAAGGTGACCCTCGTCAGCGCCCGGAGTTCGGCCCTGCGGTCGTTGGGGACGTCTCGTGGTAACGTCAGCGATGCGCCACAAATTTGCCATTCCCTGGTGGTTGCGCAGTGAATGGTTGGTATCCCCATCAACACTCGATATAGCTGGCGTTCCAACGATACTTGCGGAAATGGGAAGCCGGCCGGGTTGCCGATTGCAGTTGCTGTAACGCTATAGACGCGAGATCATCGGCCGCATGGCAAATTCGATCGACAACCAACCACTGGCCAACGACCCTGCTCGGGAAGCGGCGGCGTCGATGCGCGGCTACTCGACCCAAGTCTGGCGCAGCGTTCTCGCGTGGATCGACCTGGGCAACGCGGAGAGGCTCTATCTGGAAGGCGCGGAAGATATCGACCGAGTCAGCGGCTTGGCCGCGGAGACCATCCAGATCAAGGACGTCCAGGGCAACATCACCCTACGGTCCGGGGACGTGATCGAGGCAATCGACAACGCCTGGGCCCATCGACAGCGCAATCCCACACGGACGATCCGATTTCGGTTCCTGACGACATCACGCATCACGGTCGAACGGGGCGCTCCGTTCGGTGACGGTGTGGGCGGGTTGAACCTGTGGCGGCATGCTCGATTGTCAGACGACGAGGCGGGGCGCCACAGGGATGCGCGGGCGATTGCCACGTTTCTGGTGGCCGAGGGGAAGGTTTCCGCCCCAGTCCGGGCGTTCCTGCAGACGGGATCGGATGCGGCGATCTGGGAAGGTCTTATCGCGCCCGTCGAGTGGGACACCGAGGCCGAGGAAGCGCCGGAGGTTATTCGGGAGATCAAGGACCGGCTCGTCGTCCTGGGCCAAACCATGGGGATCACGCCGGATAAGGCGGAGGACGTGGCGGCACATCTTTACGAGATCGCTTATGGAACGGCGACGCGCCAAAAGGACCGATTTCTGACGCGGGCCGAGCTTCTGCGGGTATTCCATGCGCGGACCCACGTATCAATACCGGCTGCCACCTGCAACGCGTTGCTCGCCATCATTCCACAGCATCTGGCGACACTGGGAGCGGATGGTGTGCTTCCTCAGGCCGTCGGCGGTACGCGTTCGGTGGTTGGCCGCGCCCCGCCATTGCCGTCACGCTACTACGCCAGAGGGGCCGTTCTAGGCGACATCGATCGGCGGTTGGCCGTCCATCCAATCCTGGTCCTGCAGGGCGGTACCGGCGTAGGAAAGTCCATCGCCGCCGCCGGCCATGTGGCGGCGTCCACGTTAAGCTGGGGCTGGGTCGATCTGCGCGGCGTCCATTCGGCCGCGCTCACAAGCCTGCTCGATCGGGTCGTCGCGGAATTGACCGCGGAAAGTGGCCTGACGCATGTGGTGCTGGATGATATCGAACTGCCGCCGGATCCGCGGCCGCTGGAGACGCCTCTGACGCGAATCAAGACGATCCTGGGCGATCGGGGCGGCCATCTGGTGATCACCTCGACCGCCGTACTGCCGCAGCGACTGGCGCTCGCGCTCGCCTTGCCAGCGGACGGTATGCTGCCGATTCCGGCTTTCAGCCGGGACGAGATCACCGAATTCTTGATCGCACGGGGCTGTGCGGCACCCAAGGTCGCGGGATGGTGGGCGGCGTTCATCGCGCTCCACACCAGCGGCCATGCGCAGCTCGTGCATGCCCGCATCGCCACGCTCGAGGCACAGGGTTTCCCGACGCCTGATCTGGAGAATCTGGCAACAACGCCGTCCGATGTGGTCGAAGCGCGCGCGGAAGCGCGTCGGTTGATCGCAACGCTCGACGGGCCGACGCGAGAGTTCATCTACCGCTTGAGCCTCACCGTGCAGGCTCTGCCGCTTCAGCAAGTGCTCGCGATCGCGCGCCATCCGGCGCCCATCGATGAGCCAGGTCTTGTCTTCGACGGGCTGGTCGGACCGTGGGTGGAGGTCGTGGCGGAGGGACTCTACCGGGTTTCGCCTCTACTGCGCGAGGTTGGTAAGGACGTCCAGGGCGAGGACTGGGCGACGGGGATGCATTGTGGCATCGCCCGCGCCATTCTGGACTGCCGCACCTTGTCGCCGACCGACGTGTCGGCGATCCTGTTCCATTGCATCGCGGGCAGGGACTGGGCCTCCGTGGCGCGCCTGTCGTTCGGTATCCTCCAATCGGACAACGAGACCTGGGACGCGCTGGCAGCGAGCGCTGACTGGTTCGTGCTGGTCGGCACCGGCACGGCTGCACGCCCCGAGACCGATCGCTTCTCCCTGTTCCTGATCCGCCTGCTGCAGTTCCGGCTCGCCGCTGCGGCCAAAAATGATAGAGGCGCCCGCGCGATCATCGCCCGCGTGAATGAAGAACTGCCGGCGGACGTGGCGGGCGCACTACTGCGGCTGGCGCGCTATTTCTTCCTGGCGCAGGTGCTGCTGCGCACCGAGGTCAATCTCCCCATCGCGCAACTCGTGTCGATCGGGCTTGAGTATGTTCGCCTGACGGACGAATTGGCGGACGTACTCGCCGAAGCTCACGGGTCCGAATTCGATCCGGTTTTGACAGGACCTGACGGAGCGCCGGACATCGCATCGATCGCGGGATTCACGCTGACGCCGCACCTGGTCGACCGGCAGGCGTTCGAGGTGCTCGTCGATGCGAGCGAGCCGTTGGACGCGACAGAGGTGCGCCGCCTTCTGTGGTTCATTGGCGGACAGGAACCCGCGGCGCGGATCGTCCTCGAGCGTCTCTGTCAAGCCGAACTCAGGGCCGCAGTGCCGGACTGGTTTGGACTCCGTGATGTACTCCGTCGAGCCTATACACTTGGACGAAGGTGCGGCCTTTCCGGCTTGGCCCAGAGTACCGCACGCACGATCGCCCGCATCACGGATGAATATCTGAAGGATCCGGTGGAAGCGCTCCAGCTAGCCGATGCAATGGGAGCCGAGATTGGGTGGTCACCAGGACAGAAAGACGGACGGGCCGAAATATTGCTTCGCAAGGGTGAGGCCCTCGAAGCGCTCGCCATCTGGCGCGATCTGCTTCCGAGCTGGCGACCCGAATCCGAGTTTGATCTCCAGCAGACTTTCTCGCATCGTCGGGCAGCCATCGCCGCCGCACAACTGCATGAATGGAAAGAGGCGGCAGACTCGTTGCAAAGCGCTCGCGACTTGGCGGACGACATGAACCAGGCAACCTATTGCGCCGGTCTATTGGTGGACGAAGGCTATGCGCGCTGGAAGGGTGGCGACAACGATGCCGCACTGCGATGCTTGGTCGATGGCCTTGGCGCGATCGACCGGCTGCCCGCCGATGACACTGACGACGATATTTTTCTGCTGCGCAAACGAGCTGGCCACACTTTGATGTGGATAGCGAACACCAGTGCTGGCAAGCCACCAGCGGGCTTTGTCGCGCCGCCGCCGGCCTGCTGCAGCAGTTCCGCGTCAGTGAAAGAGGCCGATTTACCATCGACGCCCTCGGACATCATGTGGCTGGCGCTTCTCGAATTCGAATTCGTCGCCAGGTTGGGCGACACACAATTCCGCGCTCATGAGGCGCACCTCAAAACTTCGGTCTATGGCATGGTGCGTCTGTCGTTCAACCAGTTGCGCCTGCAGCGTCGCTTGCGAAGCGCCGTGCTCAACGATCTGGTGGAGATTGTCGGCGATTGGGCAGAATCGTTCACCCTCTGCCGCCTCTACTACAAGGAAGACGGTTTCCAAGCCACCGATCCGCTACCGCCTAGCGCGATATCGGTCGATCGTGAACAACTGGACGCTGAGCTGATCTTGTGCGGAATGCTGAACGGAATCTTCGTTTTGGCAGCACGAGACGGCGTCACGGAGCAGATACTGTCGCTCTGGAAGATCAGCGCGGCGCAGGCGGGCCTGTCCGCGGCTCTTGAGCCTTGGCTTACATTTGTCGGCAATCTCTTTATTGGGAAGACGGTTGATACCGAGAAAGCCATACGGGACCCACAACTTTCTTGGCCATGGCAGGGAGCGGCGTCGGTCAAGGTGGCGATCGACTGCGATACCGGCCCCGCAGACCTTCTGACAATTCATGAGTATTGGACGGGAGGCAGGATGCGAGCGGCGATTGAGCCGTATGTTCTCCCGGAAGTCGAGCGCCTGGTAACGTCCAGCTGGCAGCGACTGGCCGCGCGAAGGTTCCTACTACGCACGCCGATGGTGACTGCTCCGGCGCTGTTGCACGCCTGCGCAAGCGCGTCGATGGGTTGGTGCAAGATCAGTGAAGTCTTGGTCGCCGCATGCGACGCGGTGCCAGCGAAGATTCCAGGTGAATTTCGCAAAAAGTTCCGCGACCTGAAGTAGGACGGATTCGCCTCACCGAAATCGAAACCTTCGATTTGAATTTCCACCTATTAGGGGAACCGGAACCGGCACATCGTCGTGCGTAGTCCGATCAAGCCCATCAGCCGTGCCGACCCGAGCTGCCAGTAGAGCCAGCCGCGGCACAGGAGGCTGTTTGCGCACATCGGTGGGGACTCGGCAGGACGCTTGCCATCGCCAGCCGAACGCCTGTTAAACAGCGGCGTTGCACTTCAAAATTGAAACCGCCCTGTATTGTTGACGGACAAAATAGTTTCATCCTGAACAATAAAGTTTCATCCTGGCGTTTCCCCTGAATTACGGGGGGCTGGACCTGCTTGACAGACGCACCCGCCTCTATCTACCGCGAATAATGCAGGCATGGTTATGGGGTAGCGGTCCTCGGCGAGGCCTTGCTCACGGACGACTGGCTGCCGTAGTATTCTCTATGATCTGATGACAGTTAAAGACTGAAAGCAGTCATTCATAATGCTTCAGAGTTGACGGTACGTTGAAACCGTGCTTATCGGGTTGTCTCCCAAGACTACTACCGGTAGGATGTTGGGCATCTGTTCCAATGTGTGTCAACGATGGTTATCGACGTGCTTCAACGAGACGACTTGCCGTTTCCGCGCTCGCTTCCAGAGTTCCAGCGACTGTTCTCGAACGAAGCAGCATGCGCGGCCTACCTTGAGCGCGCGAGATGGAGTGATGGATTCCTCTGTGACCACTGCGGCTCGTCTGATGAGCCGTACCGATTTGCTAATCGCCCCGGCGTTCTCCGGTGCCGCCATTGCAACCGCGATACGAGCCTCACCGCTGGCACCGTCATGGAGCGCACACACACGCCGCTCTCGGTTTGGTTCTGGGCGGCGTATTTGGTCACCAGTCAGACACCCGGCATATCGGCTGTTCAGTTCCAGCGGCAACTCGGATTGTCGTGCTACGAAACTGCCTTCCAGATTCTTCACAAGCTGCGCGCCGGCATGGTGCGACCAGATCAGGATTGGATCGGCGGTAAGCCCGAAGAAGTCGTCGAGGCCGATGAAACCTACGTGGGCGGACGTACGCGCGGCAAGGGGCGCGGCGTCCATGATATGGTCATCGTGGCAGGTGCTGTCGAAGTTCGTCAGCGCA
>JAKALI010000310.1 GCA_021813195.1 Pseudomonadota bacterium | reverse complement strand
AAAACGCGGTGAGACCGGTCTCATTTCGACCTCGCGCACCGACAGCCGCAATTTCAAGCTCACGATCAAGAACCTCCACGAGCGCCAAATTTCCGTCCGCGTGCTCGATCAACTGCCCGTCTCGAACAATCAGGACATCAAAGTCGAGCAGACGAGCAAGCGGGCTCCAACAACCGCCAATGTCGACGACCGGCGTGGGGTGTTGGCGTGGGATTTCGACCTGGCACCCGATCAGGAGCAGGTACTGGAGTTCGGTTATCGCGTCACTTGGCCGTCAGGGCGGTCAATCATTTACCGGTGATGCTGGCCAAGCCGGCCACCGAGCCGCCGTATTCAGCGGCCCGGCGGCACCGGGGGTAAGGAAAAATTAGCCATACGCGCTCACTGTCACCGCTGGAACAGCGCTGTACAGGGTCTTGCGTCATTCTTCCGACATCGAGAGCCCTTTTCGGCCTCTCATGGCACAGGAGACGAGCCCATGACCCCGATCACCACAGTTTTGACGGCGCGCGCCGCCCTCACCGCAATTCTCGCGCTTGGCGCGCTCGGCGCCGAGAGTGACGATGCGGCCGCCGTGAGCGTGCGCGTAAAAATGGCTTGCGCTGGCGATTACTTCTCGTTCTGTAGTCAGCATTCACCGTCGAGCCCTGGCGTGCGCCAGTGCATGCGCGCACACGGCCTCCAGCTTTCGAAGCGCTGCGTGAGTGCGCTCGTGGCTGCCGGTGAAGTTTCGGCGGCGGAAGTAGCCCGCCGCTCAGCCTCCGCCAACTAGATTACGCGTCGCTCGTCTCTCTGGTTCGAATTGTGTCAGCCGTCCGAGCAAAGGCTTGGACGGCTGATCGTTGATCAAGACAGGGCTTCAGCGCCGCCAGCGCATACCGAGCTGTACGTCGTCAGACTTCCAGTCGCCACCGTTGGCAGACGAGTCGTAGTCGATATGCTCGTAGCGGCCAAACAGGATCCATTCGCGGTTCAGGAAATACTCCAGACCGAGCGACGCGCGTAGTTCGGTTTCCTCAAGTGTGACGCCCTCGTAGTTCTGATCCGTCACCGCAACACCGGCAGTTGCTATGAGATGGCGCTGGAATTGATGGCGGATCTCCGCGCCCGCCTGACGAGAAAAAACGCCGCCCGATCCCGCCGTCGTGGTATCGAAAATGTCGCTGCGGGCGGTGAGAAATAGCGAGGTCAGCTCGCTCATGCGCCATGCGAGATTAGCATCGACAAGCAGCCCATCGATCGTATCGAGGCCCGCAGCCTTGGGGTCCTGCTCGCCCCAGCCCAAGCTGATTTCACCGCGCAAGATAGACCCCGTTGAGCCGAAATCGACACCGATCCGGTAGCGTTCACCATCGCTGTCTCGAATGAGGCTGTCTGAGAGAGCGGCGACCTCGTAACGGCGCTGATTGATCTCCGCTTCGCCAAAGACCGAGAATGTGGGCTTGAACTCCCAGCTCGCGCGGACAGCCTCCCGCGTTTGGCGCGTATCGCGGTCCGCGTTGGTCGCCCCCACGCCAGCGCCGCTCGCAGCCGAGGGGCCAAAATCCAACTCGTCCACGGAACCGCGAAGCTGAACTGAGAGCCGGTTGAAGCGGTGGTTCAGCGTGAGCGCAGCGCGGTTCGTGGCGATGTCGGCGCGATCGCCGGTCTGGTTGGCATCGATGGCCGAGCGGCCTTCCTGGGCAACGTCATAGCCGGCCAGTCCCTGCAGGTTGGTGCGGCGTGTGATATCGAGCCGCCCGCGGGCCTCCACACCCCAGGCGCGATCGTCCTCCCCGGGAAAGGCATTGTGGACGGAGGTGAGGCTCGTGGTACGGACCTCGAGGGCGTGTTGCTTCCAGTCTGAGACGAGACGGCTGTCGGTCCGCAAGACGCCGGCCACATCCCCATTGGCAGGACTCTGCCGCAACACGTTCGATGTCGCGAGCCCCGAGACCTCGGCTTCGGGGAAATAGACGAAGCTCCCAATACGAATGCCGACCGGATCATAAGGTTCGCGCGCGAAGAGCCGTCGCGGACGCCGATCGGTCTCGACAGGATCAATGTCTTCGATCTGGAACAACAACGGATCGGCCGTGTCGTCCGGGTTCTGGAACAATTCGAACTCTTCCGGCGGACGCGAGTCGATGAGCGTTGCGTCCGCGCCATCTTCCGGCGCCAGCGGTTCCTCGACGTCAACACTTCCATCTCGCTGCAGCACGTCTGCCTCCCCGCCATTGAGATCGCCGTCGCGAATGGCCGCGCGCTGGCCAGAGCGGGGACGCGGCTCGTCCTCGTCAGCGAAGGGGTCGGGCCGATCCGCTGACGGATCGTCGGTTGAGATCGGCGGAGGCACGCTCGGGTCAGCGGCAGCCTCTGCGAGATCTTCGAAGGGTTGGGTCGCGTCCGAGGGAGGAGTTGAGCGCAGCGGCCCGGTGGCCATCGCGGGCTCAATCGCGCGCGACGCCCCACGATCTGGGAGCGTCTGGCCGAGCGCAGCTCCGATTGCCGCGGCGGTACCAAGACAGGCCGTCGCAAGCACGGTCCAGAGCGTGTGAAGGGGGAGGGCCAAGGTGCGCCTGCGGGTTGCCGGGACAGCTCGATATGACGCACACACTCTTTTTTTGAGCCTAGAGAGCGCCGGTTAATGACGATTTAACGCCGAATGTTATGGGCGCGTGCGTTTCATTCTGGGGACGAGGTAGCCGAAGTGGTTGGAGGGTAGCCCGCGCTCTGCTAGAGACGAACTTCCGTGTCCTGCTGTGTGGGGTTGAGGCTTCATGCCTTTCAGCAGCCGTCACATGACCACAGGTTGCCAGATGCCGCACGCTAAGCGGAACTTCAAATCGATAGCCGGCGGCCACACGGCTCGGCCGTCGCTGAGCCTGATGATGAGACGATCGAAAAACGAGCGCCCAGTCGGCTCGGCCTTGCGGACGTTGGATTTGGAAATCGAAGGGCTCGGCCATCTCAAGGCCTTGCTTGCAAATGGCTTAGGCGTGGCCTTCGAGAAGGCCGTGGGGCTCTTGAGGGCTGCCCGCGGGCGCGTGATCGTCACCGGGATCGGCAAGAGCGGGCATGTGGGGCAGAAGATTGCCGCCACGTTCGCCTCCACCGGCACACCCGCTTTTTTTGTCCACCCGAGCGAAGCCTCCCACGGCGACCTTGGCATGATCACCAACGAGGATGTGATCCTCGCCTTGTCGTGGTCCGGGGAGACGGCGGAACTTGCCAGCATCATCACCTATTCGCGCCGATTTGCGGTTGCGATGATCGCGATTACGTCGAACTCCGAATCTGCGCTGGGGCGGCATTCCGATGTGGTTCTGGAACTGCCGAAGGTGAAGGAGGCGTGTCCGCACGGACTTGCGCCAACGACGTCGACCACAATGCAGCTGGCGCTTGGCGATTGTCTGGCGATTGCGCTGCTCGAAAGCAAGGGCTTCACGGCGCATGACTTCAAGACGTTTCATCCCGGTGGCTCACTCGGTGCAAGTCTGAAGCACGTCAGCGATCTGATGCACACGGGTGAGCGGCTTCCGCTCGCCGCGCCCACGACTCGCATGGCGGAAGCTCTGGTTATTATGACCGAAAAGAGTTTCGGCTGCCTTGGCATTGTCGATGGGAAGGGCAGACTCGTTGGCGTGGTGACCGACGGCGATCTGCGTCGCCACATGGGCGCAAATCTGTTGCAAGCGACGGCCGGCGAAATCATGACCCGCAATCCCAAGACGATTGCGGCCTCCACGCTCGCTTCAGCCGCGCTGGAGCTCCTCAATCAGTCCCGCATCACGGCCCTGTTTGTCGTCGACAAGGGCCGCCCCGTCGGCATCTTGCACGTGCACGATCTGCTGCGAGCCGGTGTGGCGTAAGGCCTGCCGCTCCAACGGCTGTTCAGGGTTCGTCATGATCGTTCGTGACCACGAGGGCGGTGCCGTTGACGCCGGTGACGATGACCTTGGCTCCCTTGGGTGCGTCCTCCCCTTCCGCGAGCCAAACTGTATCACCTGCCCGAACCTTGCCCCGGCCTCCGATGATGGCATCTTCGACGGTGACGACACGACCGATGAATTGCGCACCGGGGCGGTTGATGTCGGGTTTCTCAGCCCCGGGAGCTGAGCGGGCGAATTGGCGGACCGCGAAAACCATCGAAACCGCTAGCGCCGCAAAGGCCACGAGCTGCCAGTCGAATGAAAAGGCATCAGAGTGGCCGAGTGCACCTAGGACGGCCACGATGGCGCCGATGACGAGCGCCGCCATACCAAACCAGATGAAGTGCACGCCGGGGATCAGCGTCTCGAGCAGGAAGAGGACGAGGGCCAGCAGAATCCAACTCCAGAATCCGAGGCTCTCATAGAGCGCGACCAGTTGTTCCATCGGGAGCTCCTTGTGCGTGCGAGGTCGGAGGCGGATTGTTCGTCACGATCGTCAAGCGTCGCCCGTGGTTTGGGCGGCCCTGCCGGATGCTGTGTCTTATGTAGAACGTGGCCGCACGCCAGGCACGCTGCCCTTGGCCGTATCGCCGCCGAAGGCTTCGCCGGTCAACTGGGCGAGGCCTGCGATCGAGCCAATCACGGAGGAGGCTTCGAGCGGCATCATGATCACTTTCTGGTTGGGCGCAGAGGCCAAGGCTTCCAACGCCTTCACGTAGTTGTTGGCAACGAAGTAGTTGATGGCCTGGAGGTTGCCCTTGGCGATGGCATCCGACACCAATTGCGTTGCACGGGCTTCGGCCTCCGCTTGACGCTCGCGGGCTTCCGCATCTTTGAATGCAGCCTCGCGGCGGCCCTCGGCTTCCAGAACCACGGCCTGCTTCTCGCCCTCAGCTTTGAGGATCGCCGCGGCGCGCAAGCCTTCGGATTCGAGGATTTGCGCGCGCTTTTCACGCTCGGCTTTCATCTGACGCGCCATGCTGTCGACCAGGTCACGTGGGGGCGCGATGTCTTTGATCTCAATGCGCGTGACCTTGACGCCCCAGGCTTCCGTCGCGGCATCGACGACGTTCAGCAGCTTGGCGTTGATGGTGTCGCGATTGGATAAGAGTTCATCGAGGTCCATCGAGCCCATCACGGTGCGCACATTGGTCATCGTCAGATTGATGATCGCCAGTTCGAGATTATCCACCGCGTAAGCTGATCGGCCGGCATCGAGGACCTGAAAAAAGGCGACGCCATCGACACGGACCATGGCGTTGTCCCGCGTGATAACATCCTGGCTGGGAATATCGATGACCTGTTCCTTCATGTTTATCTGTCGACCGATGTTCTCCATCACAGGGATGAGGAAATGCAGGCCGGGCGGCAGAGTGCGCGTGAACTTGCCGAAGTTCTCCACCGTATAATTGAAGCCTTGCGGGACAATCTTGACGGTCGACCACAACGTGAAGACAGCGAGCGCGATCAGCAATAGGCCGGTGAATTGAAAGCTATCGACGATTCCCATAGGGGCCCTCCTCGTGTGGGTGTGACTCAACTTGCAATTCGTTTGCGACTTTCCTAAGTGGAATTAAAGAAAAGTCTGTAAATCCTATGGTTTATTTTTTTGCCGAGGTCGAATTCGGTCGCAATTCTGCGCACGGCCCAGCGGCCCACGTCCTCGGGGGGCCGCTGCGAGTTGAGCACCAGCACGGAGGGCGTGAAGCGCGCGCAGAACCGCGCCACGAGCTCGGA
>JAKALI010000309.1 GCA_021813195.1 Pseudomonadota bacterium | reverse complement strand
GTTGGGATGCTTCTAAGCGCGCCATCATGAGCTTTGCGCAGACCCCCTGGTTCGTGCCCGACACCACCAGCGTCAAAACGCAGCTCAACCAGTTCCTAAAGAAAAAGGCACAGATGGCGCTCGTCGTCGACGAGTACGGCGAGGTGCAGGGGCTCATCACCCTGGAAGACATCCTGGAGGAGATCGTCGGCCAGATCGCCGATGAGCACGATTCGGCAGAAGCGGGTATCAGGCCGCAGGCCGACGGCACCGTCAACGTCGACGGAACGGTGGCCATACGCGACTTGAACCGGCACATGGACTGGGATCTACCCGAAGAGGAGGCCACCACTTTGGCTGGTCTGGTGATGCACGAGGCCCAGACCATCCCCGAACCCGGCCAAGTCTTTACATTCTACGGTTATCGGTTTGAGATCCTGCGCAAGTCCCGCAACAAAATCACGGCGCTGCGCATCAAACCCGTGGGGCAAACAGGCCCGAGCTACACTTGGCGCCGATGATCGACGCCGGCCATCGATGGTATCACTCCAAAGATGCTCTAGGCGGTGCCGCTATGTGGGATTAGCGCCACGCTACTTGAACTTTCACCTTGCGGGCAGCGGGCGACCTAACTGATTCGTCAAGAAATTGTTAAGCTTGAGTCGGAGCTTTGCACTTCAGGAACCTGTGGGTGGCGTCCGTGATTTTTGGGCGAATCGGACTATCCACCGCCACAGATCATCGAGCTCGCGTCGATCGCTTGGGCGCTGGCGATGCGGAGCTCTCGTCCGGATCCACCATCGCGCACACGACCCAGACCCTGAGAATCATTGGTAGGTGCATGGCAATGCAGACGAGGACCGCCAGAGGATTGCCGGGTTGTGTGCTAATTCTGGCCGGCGTCTGGCTTGGGCTCGCAAGTGGTGAGGTGCGTGCCACAACACTCGACGAAGCTTTGGCCGCCGCATACGCCTATAACCCGCGCATCGATGCGGAACGCGCGCGGCTGCGCGCAACAGACGAAGATGTGGCCCGCGCCATGTCGGGCTACCGCCCCCAAATCACCGGCGACGCCGATGTGTCCTATCAACATACCAACACCCGTCCCGACACGCCCGGTGAGGGAAGCCTGCATCCGCGCGGGTATGGACTGTCGCTGACACAGCCGATCTTTCGCGGTTTTCAGACAACGAATGCCGTGAACCAGGCCGAGGCCAACGTGCGGGCGGGACGCGAGATCCTGCGCAACGTCGAGCAGGTCGTCCTCTTGGATGCCGTTACATCCTTCATGGACGTCGTGCGCGATCAGGCCATCGTCCGGCTGCGCGAGAACAATGTCAAAGTGCTGAGTGAAGAGCTCAAAGCCACGCAGGACCGGTTCGCGGTTGGTGAGGTCACGCGTACTGACGTCGCCCAGTCGGAGGCCCGGCGCGCGGGCGCCGTCTCCGCGCTCGATCTGGCCCGCGCAAACCTGAAGACGAGCCGCGCCGCTTACGAACGCACGATTGGCTCGACGCCCGAGGGCCTGGTGGAGCCAGCCCTGAGCGAAGGCAAATTACCGAAGTCCCTCGATGAGGCGGTCAATATCGGCACCCAAGAGCACCCCAACGTCGTTGCGGCCCTCTATCGGGAACAGGCGGCTCGCTTCGCGGTCGATCGCATCCGCGGCGAACTTCTGCCGCAGGTCCAACTGGAGGCAAGTTATCGCGATCGCTTCGATTCCTCACGCGGGATCGATGAAGTCGAGACGACGACGGTAACGGGCCGCGTCAGCGTGCCGATTTATGAAGGTGGCGAGGTTCACGCGCGCGTCCGTCAAGCCAAGCACACCCACATCAGCCTCCTGCAGGAAATCGAGCAGGCTCGGACCGAGGTTAAAGCTCAGATTGTCGCCGCTTGGTCCCAATTTCTGGCTGCCAAGGCACAATTGGAAAGCGCGAAGATCCAAGTCGAGGCCAACCTCACCGCGTTGAATGGGGTCCGGGAGGAAGAGCGCGTCGGACAGCGCACCCTCATCGAAGTGCTGAATGCGCAGCAAGAGTACCTGGACTCGCAGGTGCAGCTCGTGTCCACACGGCGCAATCTCATCGTATCAGCTTACGCCCTCTTGGCCGCCATTGGCCATCTCGATGCACTTGGCCTCGGCGTGGCAAGCCTCGTCTACGATCCCGAGCAGCATTATCACGAAGTCCGCCGCAAATGGTGGGGCATCAGCATCACGCATGAGGATGGGCGGCGCGAGGTCTTGGATTTGTGGCCGACGAACCGCGAAACACAGCCGACGAAATAGATTTGGAATATTCACCATTTCGCCTTTTTTGCCGGCGCAACGCGCATGGCACGTTGACGTGGTGATGCAGGTTCATGCGGTACGGGCTTGTCACGAAAAAGTGCCAAAGACTGGAGGGCTTGAATTTCTTGCCTTGAAGCGTGTCACCGAACTGGGAGCGTCGAACGTCGATATTTTTTACTTGCTTCGATGCGATTTCGCCACATGATTGCCGTGGCTTGTGCATAGAATTGGCTCGTCCGGGGCTGGGGCACACACTTCGAACACGAAGACGATTTTGGCACGGACGAGCGTGGAGTTTGCGGCTCACTCGCACCATGCTGCCCCGACACCGCCGTGCAGCGGCAGTCGGGCGCGAAAAGTGGGAAAGTTTGAGTGAGTTGTGACGGCGTTGAGTGGAGTTCGGCGATGGAAACCCCGGATAAGAACGGTCACGCGAGCATGGAGGAGATCCTCGCGTCCATCCGCAAGATCATCGCGGAAGACCCCATGTCGTCGGGATCTGCGATCCAAATCGACCCTCAAGGCGGCGCGGTCAAGGGGGACGGACTTCTCGAAGACGCGAGCGATTTTGATCTCCCCTCGATGTTCCGTCCGGCACCCGCTCCGGCTGCCGAACGGCCTGCACCCCTGCTTGGTCGATTGACGGACGCCATTCGGGCAGCATCGGCAGGGGGAAACGACACCGCGCGGCCCGAGCCCGCCCTCAGTTCCCTACATCTGCAGCGTACCGGTGGGCTGGCTGCAAATTCGAGCCCACCCGAGCGGGCTGGAAGTCCCGCGGCCCCGGCATTCATGCTCGCGAATTTCCACGAAACGACGGGCGCCACCCGCGGCGATGATCCCGGGCCACAGAAAGCGACGCCGCCACCCACCGTCGAGGCGAGCCCGTCGCCGCCGGTCGCGAAATCCGCATCTTTTGAAACAGCGCAACCTGGCGTCACTCACGGCGATGTTCCGGAAGTGCCACGGCAAATGGCACCATTTAAGGACACCCGCTTTCGTTCCATGGGAGCGTGGCCGACACCGCTGCAAGCTGCCGCAACACTTGCCCCCGTCACATTTTCCGCTCCAGTGACCAGCCTGTCGCAGGACAGCCCATCGGCGCCTGAAGCGGCGCCGGCCCGTCATGCTTCGCCAACCGCTGCCGAACCTCCGACAAGCGGCCCTGCACCGGCTTACCCCATCATGACCACGCTGCGCGGCGCAGAGACTGAGCCTCAATTGCCACCCAGCCCCCAACGCGCGGACCTGTCCCAGACCAGCGCATTTCCGGCCGCGCCAACAACGTACCCGGCTCCTCCGGGGTCGGGCACGCCCGCGACAACCGCATCGGCCGGAGTGGAAGATGCCACTGCCGACCTCTTGCGGCCGATGTTGCGCCAATGGCTGGCTGAGAACATGCCCCGTATGGTCGAGAAGGCTCTTTCGATTGAGCTCGCCGAGGCAACCCGGTCCCCGCCAAAACCCAATGGTGTCAGCTGAGACCGATTGAGCATGGAATAGCCAAACACTTGCCTTGAACTCGTCGTGTGAGCATGGCTTGTTCGAGAGTAAGACATTTTTTTAAGACGCCTAGGGTCAGCCATTCGGCCCCGCAGGCAACAGCTGAGAGCCGACCCAACACGCGTCGGCTTCGCATTGAAAACAACGAGGCGGGCGATGGGTTCGAGCGAGAACGGATCGGAACAATCGATGGAAGATATTCTCGCATCGATCCGCCGAATCATCGCCGATGATCCGCCCTCGCGTATGCCGCCGCCCGCCCGCAACCCGGCCCCATCGGCGGCTTCGACCTTGAATGCAGCTGCGGCTGGCGGGTTCGGCCGCGGCGCCGCGCCGTTCACGCCCACGACGGCATCGCCGGCGCCCGCGAACATCCAACTTCCAGTCCAGCGCGACATCTTGACGGGATCCGCAGGGGCAACGCCGCCCGCCGGCACACCAAGTGCTGCAACCCCTGCTCCACCCCAGTCCACTTCGCAACGCGCTCGACTGCCATCGATCGACGAGGATTTGGCCGACTTGATCGAGGCCCCCGCCCAACCACCTGTGGCCGCGCGCGACACGCCACCCCCCGGCCCCGTCGAGGCCGCGCGCCAGAAATGGGCGAATCTCATCAATCCCGCACAGGTCAACCCGGGGCCGACCCGCCCTGCACCCGCCCAAGCCGCGTCCCCCGCCGCATCGGATCAATCCCGCTCGCCAACGGTCCCGCTCCCGCCTATCGGCGTCGCCCTCGGAACCATGGGCTCGCTTTCCGCGCCAACTTCGGGGCCCGCCACTGCGGTCTCCGGAGGCGAGAAGAACCCGTCGGTCCCCGCGACAGAGGCGCCGGCCGACCACCCCGCGCCCAACATTGCGACCCCGCAACCAGTGGCCAGCTCAGGACCGTTCATGCCTCGCCGCACCGGCTTCTACCCGCCTGCCGGTTATCAGCCCCCGGCGGCGCCCGCTGAAGCGTCTGACCAGAATGTCGTCAAACCCACGACACTTGATGCGTCAGAGTTAGCGCCCAAAACGGCGGCTGCACCCGCGACATCGGTGGTCACACCCGTTGCAACAATTGCCCCGGCGGCGGCGGCTTTGGACATGGACGTGCAGGCTCCCGCAGGTGCGCCCGGTTTGAGTTCCGCGCCGACCGCCGTCGAGACGCCCGCGAGCAATCCCGTCAAAGCCGCCGAGGAGGCGCTTGATGCGCTAGCCGCCGGTCTTGCCAAGGTCCCTCCCCGGCCAGAGCCTTCCGCCAACCCGAGCGCCCCGGTGCCTGAAGCCGACCACACGAGGCCAACGGCCGGGACCTCGCCGGCCGTACGGACGTTGGAAGACGTCGTTGCCGACATGATGCGCCCCATGCTTGCGAAATGGCTGGACGAGAACATGCCGCGGATCGTTGAGCGCGCGCTCAGGAACGATGCGGCAGCCGGCGTCAACACCGGACCGCGCGTGCGCTGCGGGTCGAAGCCGCTCCCTGTCCCCGCCTGCCGCGCGACGCCGCGCTGCTCCTCGAGACGTGCGGGACGCTCGGCGTTCAGACTGCGGACAAACGGGTGGTGACCGGCTCGGTGAGCGCGCATGACATTTCCTCGGAGAGTGAGAGTGGGAACGGCGACCGGCAGCGAGGTTCAGCAGTGCACTGCGGGTGCCAGATCAGCCCTCACGCGCTTCCAGGGCTTTGCCCCGTCAACCACTGGAGTCCAGGTCATCCAGTGGTGCGAGTACGCCTGTCCGAGATCACGCCAGTTCCATTTGCGGCCAAACGTTTCGGAATAGGCTGGGCCCTGATGCACTCGAGTGCTCCCTCATGACTTCAGCGCGTGTGATCCGGTTCGTCATCGTCGTGGCTGGCGGGCTCCTCGTCCTGCTCGTCGGGCCGAGGCTCAAGCCGGG
>JAKALI010000308.1 GCA_021813195.1 Pseudomonadota bacterium | reverse complement strand
AACGCACAATTACGACAGGACAGGCGCACTTCTTTAGCCGCTCGCGGCGCAAGCTATGGAAGAAGGGTGAGGACAGCGGCAACGTCCTCGCCGTCGCGGAAATGCGCGTCGACTGCGATCAGGATGCCATCTGGCTCAAGGTGCGCGTGCAGGGCGCAGGCGTTGCATGCCACACGGGAGCCCGCAGTTGCTTTTATCGTCGCATTCCCATCGGCGTTGAGGCTAAGCACCCATATCGCTTGGACCACTCTTAGTCCACGCGCGATGATTAGGCTCACAGCGTGCGCCGCCGCCTGTTTGCAGCGCAGCAACCGCACCCCGGTTCGCTAAACCAGGGCGCGTAGCGACCCTTTAATGTCCTTGGGCTAATCTCCTTTTCATGACTGCGCCCCCGGGAGACGGCGGCGACACGCTGCGTACGGCGCGGCATGGCTGTTGCACCGAGGGCTGTGGGATCCCGGAATGTTCCGGTCCGAGTGTCGATTTGCGTGTGCTCGTGCACAAAAACGGCACGAAGGGAGTGCGCGGCGATGGCGGGCGGCAAGATCGGTTTGGCACTCGGGGGAGGCGCTGCACGGGGCTGGGCGCACATCGGCGTCATCCGTGCCCTCGTCAAGGCCGGCATCGAGCCCGACATCATTGTGGGGACATCGATCGGCGCTGTGGTGGGCGGGTGCCATGTTGCGGGACGACTCGACGAACTGGAAGACTTTGCACGCGGGCTCACGAAACGACGCGTCTTTGGCTACTTGGATTTCAATTTTGCCGGCACGGGGCTCATTTCAGGTCAAAAGCTGTGCGACCGGCTTGAGCGGCATCTGAGTGATACGCGCATCGAGAACATGAAACGGCGCTTTACGGCCGTTGCGACGGAAATTGGCTCGGGCCACGAGGTATGGCTCTCGCGCGGGCGCCTCGTCGATGCCATCCGCGCATCCTACGCGCTCCCCGGAATTTTCCGGCCCGTTAAAGTCGATGGTCGATGGCTGTTCGACGGTGCGCTCGTGAACCCCATTCCGGTTTCGGTCTGCCGGGCGCTCGGCGCACGTTACGTCATTGCCGTCAACCTCAATTTTGACATTTCGAGCCGCTCTGCGGCTGCCGCAGCCGTCATGGAGCAAATCGTCGCCGAACGAGGTGATGGCGAAAGCGATGCTGAGCTCACCACCACCGCAGAAAAAGAAAACGGCGGCGGCGCCCGTTGGCTCTTATCTCGCCAGCTGTTTGGCAGGAGCGAAGACGTCCCGGGAATTTCAACCGTTATGGTGGACGCATTCAATATCGTGCAGGACCGCATTGCACGCTCGCGGCTTGCCGGCGATCCTCCTGATGCGTTGATCTCGCCGCGGTTGCACGGCATCGGTCTGTTCGATTTCCATTGCGCCGACGAATTGATCCGTCGTGGTGAAGCCGCCGCACGGCGGGAAATTGAGGACGTCTCCCGGGAGCTTAAATTGCGCCGCGATGTCGATCAGCGCATGAGCACCGCATTCTGAAGTAACGGCTGCCGCAGCAATCGTAGAGCGCGATCATCCGCGCACCGCTCCGACCTGCCGATCCTGCAGGAGGTACCGTGCGATGCTCAAGTCACCCGCAGCCCGAGATGCCCGCTCGACCTCGATTTGAAGAAAACCTGGAAGGGCCTGTTGCCGCACGCAAGTTACTCCAGCCGAATTCGAAGTATCCGGCTCAATGCGAGCTGTGCGTCTCGGCCTATTCGCGTTTAACCTGTGGCCAGATAATCGCGCATGGCAGAGACTTCCATTTCGACTTCCGAGAGGTGGCTTTTTACGATATCTCCGATCGACACGATACCGACGAGGCTATTGTCCTCTACCACCGGCAGATGCCGAAAACGGCCAGCCGTCATCATTTCCATCAATTCATCGACCAAGCTCGTTTCCCGGCACACAACGACATCGGACGTCATATAACGCGATACGGGCTGCTCCAGGGCAAGCGGTCCCGACTCGGCGAGCGCACGGATGACGTCACGCTCGGAAATGATGCCAGCAACGCTTCCTTCCTCACCCACGACGACAACGGCGCCGATGCGACGCTGCGAGAGTTTCGCAACGACGTCCTGCAGCTTCGTATCGGGGCGCACCGTCGCAACTGACCGCCCTTTGGCTTTCAAGATGGTTGCAACGTTCATGCTCGCATATCCTCCTCGTCATCCGTATGCGCGATGCCATGGAAGGCACCATCGTCGTATGCAGCGTGCTCCTCGGATGCAGCTGAAAACTCAAATCTGAGTCTGGGATCGCCGCACGAAAACTTGCGCTGCTCCTATTTATATCGTGCGCGAAGATGCCCCATCACGCAAGTCTTCAATCCCGCCATTGTTCCTCGCGCGGTGAATTTCGCGCCGCAACATCGAATATCCCGAATAAAAAAAAGCCGGCAAGAAAACCGCCAATATGAGCTTCCCACGCGATCCCCCCGGTTCGTGAGGGATCGCCAAGGCCGAATTGCGCGGCGATATTCATGAGAATGAAGGTGCCGATTACCCACAGCAGGCGCCGATCTTGCATTGCAACATTCAGTCTCTCCAATGGAGCATGGGCGTGCCGGTCAGAAAGACCTCGTATGCCCTGCTCATCGATGGTTGTGAAAAAGAACCTCATGACGCCACCGAGCATACCGCTGATTGCGCCCGAAGCCCCGATCATGGGGGCCATGAGACCGGGATTGAGGAGGAGAAACGCCAAGGCGCCAGCAATTCCGCACACCGCGAAGAAAACGAGGAATCGCACCGTACCGATCCGCCGTTCGATCGCGCTGGCAAATGCTAACAGGCTCGCTGAATTGATCAGCAAGTGCATAACGTCGCCGTGTGCAAACACATGAGTGATAAGTGACGTCCAGGAGGCTAGCGCTCCGCCCGGCAGTTCCTGTGCGAAACCAGCAAATCGCGCCGGGATGACGGCCATCGTCAGCACGAGCCAGATGTCCGTGCCGTCGTCCAATAGCGCTCGGAGGGCGTGGATGGCGAGGATCGCACCTAGCACCATCAGAACACCCTTTGGAACATGGAAGATCGGCTCGTCGGCCTGATGCGGCAGAGGCATCGGAGTGCGGGGCGAGGATTGTTCCGGCACTTGTGATGATACGTCGTTGGACACGCCGGCTCCTCAGCAGCGAAGGTTTTTTTGAGGAATTAATCGTCACCACGCGGCGCGGCAATCCTTAATACGCTCATGGGGACACTCGGTCGGTCCACTGGGGCGAGATTGGCACGGAAGCTGCGAACGCAGCGATACGGCTCGAGGGAACCGGGGGCGCGTCTGAGACCCCCCTGCCGGCGCCCGGCTGCTCCAACACCGCGAACCTGCATTATGAAGCATCCGACAACCCAGGCGCTTTATGCCTATTGGAATTCCCTGCGCGGTGAGCGCATGGCCCCCCGCCGCCTCGAAATCGAGCCAGGGCGCATGGGCGACATACTCTCCAGCACCTTCATCCTGGAGCGGGTGAGCGAGCAGCGCTTCACCTATCGTCTGGCCGGCAGCCGCATCGGTGAACTCTTTGCGGCCGAATTCCGTGGCGTTGATTTCCTCGAGGCGTGGCAAGAGCGCGATCGAACGGCTCTGCGCACGCGTTTGAATACGATCGCGGTACAAGGCGGGGTGGTGCTCGTCACCGTCGAGGCTCTTAACGCGCTCGACCAGGCCGTGCTGATGGAAATGATGATCCTGCCGCTGGTCCATCAGAGCCCCATCGCAGATCGCTTCCTCGGGGCCATGGCACCGATCCAGACCCCATCCTGGCTGGGCTCTCAACCTCTGACCTCGTTGCAGCTCTTAACCGACCAGATCGTCTGGCCGGACGGACAACCCCACCCCCCGGTAAACGCGCCGGATCCCCAGTCGCCGTTCCTGCCGCGCATTCGCACGGCCCGCATCGTGCGGCAGGACCGTCGTCAATTCCGCATCTACGACGGGGGCCGTCAAGACACACCTCAAAGCGAGACATGACACGAGGGGTCCCGGCTGGCGGCGCGCCGCCGTCTAACCTAGAGGGCCCGGATATTTTCGACCCCACGAGCTGGGGCACCGCGTACCAATGTGAACCGGGATCATTCAATTTGTCCCATAATCGCGCTGCCGATTAGGCGTTCGTTAAGTCCCATCATCTCATAGTACCGCGACTTCCATCTTTCGGGTCGTCCTCGCGACCTGAATGGCCCGCCCCTCAGCGGGCCGACGCTCGGAACTGTGAGATTTCGCTATGAACCGCCAGTTCTCGTCCGCTCCGGCCACACCGACAGACTCTGGTCTGCGGGCATCGGGCGACATGCGCCGCCACCGGCGCATCACGCTGTCGCTCCTCGGCCGCTTCATGCGCCCGAACCGCCACGAATATCCCTGCAAGCTCAAGAATATCTCGGTCGGCGGCGCTGCAATCATGTCGCCCGTCACCGTTACCGTGGGCGAGCGCATCGTCGCTTACTTTGATCAACTCGGCGGCTTAGAGGGACATGTCGCCCGCGTCTTTGACGGCGGGTTCGCCATGAAATTCTCCATCACACCGCACAAACGCGAGAAGCTCGCCGCCCAGCTCACTTGGCTGTTGAATAAGGACGTTTTGGGGGCGATGGACCAACGTCGCCATGAGCGCTTTGTGCCAACAGCCCGCACCACGACACTGCAGCTCGGACTTGGCATCGCCACGCCGGTGCGTCTTCTCGACGTCTCGTTGTCGGGGGCCTCCATCGAGACGCAAGCGCGCCCGCTCATCGGCTCCGAAGTCACCGTCGGCAAATTGCGCAGCCGCGTCATGCGCCATCACGACCATGGTATCGGCGTGGAATTCCTCGACATTCAGGATCCTGAGGCACTCAGGCGACACTTCACGTGAGACGCGCGCCTGGCAACAGCGGCCGGGGCCGCGGGATGAGTGCGGAGCTGATGGGTCCAATTTTAATCGAATGCCGATGGCGGAGTTGAGGGGACGACGACCTTTCTAGGCTATAGTCGTGCGGTCAGTACGGGGTTGTGGCATGAAGTGCGTATCTTTAGCAGTCACGAGCGCCATATTGAGCGCCGCCGTTGCGTCCGTGGCGTCCGCCGATCCGATTGCGGCGCACAAGACCGCTGACCTGCGTTCACCCTTCATGCGGATTTATGGCTCCTCTCAGCCTCCGTATGGCTTTGTCCGTTTCTGCGAACAAAATCCCGCCGCCTGCAGGTCGCAGGGCCCGGGCACACGCTTCGAAGCGACACCTGAGCGTTTAAGCGATCTCGACGAGGTCAACCGCCTCGTCAATCATACCATCGAACCCGCGACTGATGCCGAGATCTACGGCGTCAGCGAGTATTGGACTTTGCCCGCGGACAAGGGTGATTGCGAGGACTATGCGCTCTTGAAGCAAAAGATCCTGATGAGCCGGGGCTGGCCATCGAGTTCCCTGCTTATGACGGTCGTGCGTGACGAAAAAGGCGAAGGCCACGCCATCCTGACCGCCCGCACCACGCAGGGTGATTTCATTCTCGACAACAAAAGTGACGAAGTCCGTTTGTGGACACAGTCGGACTATCGGTTCGTCATGCGCCAATCGTACCTCGATCCTCGGGTCTGGGTGTCCCTTGACCCACAGGATGGAACCCTCGCCGGAGCCTTGGCGGGCGTCCAGGAGGAACGCTGATGTTAGATGGGAGCTA
>JAKALI010000307.1 GCA_021813195.1 Pseudomonadota bacterium | reverse complement strand
CAACAGCCGCCACGAGGCCGTCTGCATCGAAGCGCGGCGCGAGCGTCAGGCCGGTTTCCTGCGCTGTCGCATCACCGGGTTCACAAAACGGCTGATCCGTGGTCATCACGCGCGTCAACTCCCTGTTTGCACCCGTGATGGGGCTTCAGCTGTCACTGGCGCGAGCCCCTATTGGCGCTATATAACCGCGTGGAGTTGGCCGGTCGTCATTTTGTTGCCAGTGCGTAACTTCGGCGCTCCACAACCTGCTCACGGAGCCTCAATGGCCGATCTCGACGACATCTACAACATGAAGATCCTCGAGCTCTCGGCAGCGATCCCGCGCACCGGTCATCTGGAGGCCCCCCAGGCGCGAGGGGAGGCCCACTCGAAACTGTGCGGGTCGACGGTCAGCGTCGAACTCAAGGTTGCCGATGGCGTCATCACGGATTTCGCACAGAACGTCAAAGCGTGTCTGTTGGGCCAGGCGGCGGCCTCCGTCGTTGGGCGCGAAATCGTCGGCACGTCGATCGCCGAGTTCCGTGAGGTCGCCCAGACCATGCGCCGGATGCTGAAAGAAAACGGTCCGCCGCCGACCGGCCGCTGGGCAGACCTTGCCACTTTGCAACCCGTGCGGGATTACCGCCATCGTCACGCCTCAACGCTCCTCGTCTTTGATGCCATCGAACGGGCGCTGGCCTCCTTACCAAACCCAGCTCAGGTTGACGGTGCCCTTCGGGAGACTGCCACGCCATCGCTGTGATGGCGCATCCCGCGAGAGGATGGACGATGCCAATCATTCACGATCCTATGCGCGTTGCTCCGCGAACGGGGACGATCTATCCGGCCCCGCTCGACGAGGGCTTCGAAGGCCGATTGAAGCGGGCTCTCACCCAACCATTGCGGCTCACACAGTTCGGCGTGAACCTGACAACACTGCTGCCTGGCGCGCAATCGTCCCATCGCCACTGGCACAAGCAGGAGGATGAATTCATCTACATCCTCGCTGGCGAACTCGTCCTCATGCTCATGGACGGTGAACATGTTCTGCGGCCGCAGATGGCGGTCTCCTTCCCAGCCGGGGACCGCAACGGGCATCACCTTATCAACCGCAGCGCAGAACCCGCCACCTACCTGGAAATCGGCACGCGCGCCAAAGACGACGACATCACCTATCCCGACGTCGACCTTAAAGCTGAGAAGCGCGCAGGCACGCTCCGCTTTTTTCACAAGTCCGGCGAGCCTTACCCATGAAGCTCGCAGCCGCCTTGCTCAAAGCCCCGATCCACCTCTACCGCTACACCCTTAAGGGCTGGGTCGGCATGGAATGCCGCCACTTGCCGACATGCTCCGAATATGCGCTCGAAGCCATCGACAAGAACGGGGCGTGGAAGGGCTTCTGGCTGATGATATCGCGGCTCGCGCGATGCCACCCCTGGGGCAGCCACGGCTACGATCCCGTGCCGGACTTAAGCCGCGTTCGCCACCCCTTCGCTCCCTGGCTCTATGGCAACTGGCGCAATAGGCGCTTCGGCAGCGACGTCCGCCGTGAAGGCCAGGACCTCTGAGACGGGGGGCTGATAGACGATTTCGCGACCCAGTTCCGTCATCGTCATCATAACGTCGATCAGAGCATCGAAAGCGCGTTGGGCGATGTATTCGAACGCCTTCATTTCCCAGATCGTCTGAGCTTGGAACAACTGGCCGGCAAGCAGATTTTTAACGGCAATTTCAGGGCAGGCGTCCGACCGCATCAGCGCCGTGAGATGCGGCTGCAAGGATGCAGAAATCTCCGGCACATTCGGGGGGAAGCCGTTCGCATATGCTGAGCGCTTGAAGAGGTTTAATTCCTTGAAGTGCTCGTTCAGCATTTTCTCCATTTCGGGGCTCACCTTTGCGAGCACCTGAATGCACGGGCGCATGCGACCCTGCACGTTGACCATACCCTTGCGGATGAGAAGTTTCGGCGGCTGCATGTTTGTTTGTCCCGCTGGCGTTCACCACAAACGGCGGGCAGGTGCGCCGGTCCGCGTGGTGAACCAACCGTAACGGGAAAGCCTTTACGGATTGGCGACCACAAATGCTGAACGAGACCTGATGCTCTGTCCAGCCGTGGAACAGCCCAAAACATCGCGAGATCGAATGTCAGACTGAAGTTGTCCAGAAAAGTTCAGTGCATACAAAATAAGTAGATTATCCGCACAATGATGATGGCGCTGCCATCGCCCTGAGGAACACCCATGAACATTCCGCCGTTGCCGCATGTCGAATGCGCTTTGCTCCATGATTCATTTGCGCCAATCGATGGCCAAGAGCTGTTCAATCTCGTGCAGGCTCTCGCTGCGAAATTCGGCTACGGGACGCAGTGTCAGCTAATCATAAGCTCGACCCACAAAGATATCCACGTCTTCGTTGGGGACCACCGCATCCTGATTAGCCAGAACGAACGACCGTTGGGGCCAGAAGGCTTTCAAACAGCACTCTCCACTCCCTTCACCAGCATGGTGTTTCCGCACGCTCGCGACGTCGTGATGAGGCATGCCGCCAATACCTTCATCACTGTGGGCAAGGGTCCAGCGCCAATCCCCAACGATCTCATGCGCGCCGACGCCACCGGCATGATTGCCAAAATATCGGCATTTACGACCTCGCATGAGGCTCTCCGAGCCATCAATCTATGTCAGTCTCTGACAGCTTATGTTGCCGGCCGGCATGCTGCGAGTGCGGTGCACTGGTGCGTGAGTGACAATCTCGTGCCGCCGGCATTTTTCGACAAAGCCGTGCAGTCCGGCGATGTCACGCTGCTGAATATTCGACCCTTCCTTACCTCGTCCTCCGGCAGGCTGGGGCCCGGCTTGCCAATTGGTGTCACGGCCAACGGCAGCCAGTGGCTTCTTGGCAAGGTGGTCATGGTCGAGGAGGCAGCCGTGCCTCTCGAATGGATGCTTACGATGCTCTACGGGTTTGTTCATGTTTGCCTGCAGCGCGGTGCGCTGTTGGAGCACAATCATTCTTTCTCGGTCGAGGGGCAGGATTGGCAGGTTGGCGTCTTTCACGAGAAGATTGAAGACTTTGATGGGTGGGAGATGGTGCGCCTGAAGATCATGCATCTGCCAGAGTACGGTATTCACGGCAAAGTCCCCGCCAAGCGCACGATCTCCTACAAATCCGTCGAAGACTTGAAGCATCAGGCAGCCGTGGAACGAGCCACCTCACCGGCGAACGCGACAAGCGTGGCCCAATTGCGCGCCATGGCCCGCTCGAGTGCGGCTAACACGTCGGGTTCGGCCTCACAGAGCGGTCGGCAACACGGTATTGGGAGGCGTCTGCGTTCACTGTTCGGTGCCAAGCCGCACTGAGATACCACGGGGTCAACCTTCGTCTCAGTCTTTGCCTCTCGTCTCAGTCTTGGGCGGCCGGCGCCTTCGTGCGACGGGATCGCTTGTTGCGATCTTGAGCGTCGATGATGTCAGCAACTGTATAGGGGTAGCACACCCTATTGGGCCGAATATGGCCGCTGCGACGCGCGTATGTTTCGTCTGAGCAGCGCCCCAGAATGTCATACGTCGAAATTGGTGCGAGCTAATCTACGGGAGCCTTTCAAAATCACACGTACACGGCGGCGCGTGACAACATCGATCTGTCCGGCGGACCGACCAACGGCGTGAAAACGGACGGCCGCAGGTCTGCGCAGCAAGCGCGGACTTACAGTTGGATTGTGGCCAGCGCGGCTCGATGGGGATTGGCAAACGGCGAAGCGCACATGCACACTCGACGAGACGGGGCGTGGCTATGGAACGCGAGTCGGCCCCGGCTGCGCCCAGATCCAGTTCTAGACTCTGCAAGGCACCGCTGTGCGTGCAGGCCGGTTCCTGCGGCGACTTGTCATGGTCTGGTTCGGAATATCTGACGATGTTAAGAGACCTCCGCCGAGTCTGGAGTTGGAAATCAGACTTTTGCGCGCAGGATAGGCTTTGCGAAATTTCGAAGATCTGAGATGACAGTGTTCCGAAAATGGTTTGAGCGGTCCTGGTCCACCAGCGAAGCCATCATCTTGGTCGCCCTCTTCGCGACTATTGCCTACAATCAAAGGGTACTCTCAGAAGTTCTGAGCGCATTCGGCGATACGTGGCACGGGTTTCTGTTTGTTGGGGCCGTCTTCACGCAGCTTTTGGCGGTCCTCATCTTGATTTTGTCGGCGCTCTGTCATCGAGCGCTGCTTAAGCCCACGTTAATCGTTTTCTTGTTGCTGAGCTCAGTTCTGTCGTACTTCGCCTCGCGATACGGCACGATTTTCGATGCACAGATGATCGCGAACGTCCTTGAGACGGATGCGGCAGAAGCCGGAGATCTCCTCAATCATCAGCTTGTGTTGTCTGTCGTGTTGCTCGGCGTCTTGCCTGCGATGGCCGTATGGCTGGCGCGGATCGAGTTTCCGCCCTGGCGGGCTGAAATCTGGCCGCGCTTGAAACTTGCGGTGGCTGCGCTCGCGGCGATCGTGCTCGCCTACCTCCCCTTTGCGGGGCACACCGCGTCCCTGTTGCGGGAACATCGACAGATCACGCGTAAGGTGATCCCGGTGTTTGCGCTCTCCTCCGCCGTGAAACTTGCGGTCGGTTCATTCCATACCGGCGCACAGGCCCATATCGTCGTTGGCGCTGATGCAAAAAAGCTTTCGGGGTCATCTCATCGCAAGCTCGTTATCTTCGTGGTAGGCGAGACCGTGCGCGCGGATCATTGGGGGCTCAATGGTTATGCTCGCAATACGACGCCGAATATTGGCCGTCTAGGCGCTGTGAATTTTCCAGATTTCTGGTCGTGCGATACGTCGACGGCGAGGTCGGTCCCCTGCATGTTTTCGAACTTGACCCGAGAAGGGTTTGACCGCACCGCAGCGGTGAACCGGGACAATGTTCTCGACGTCCTGGCGCGCGCGGGAGTGAGCGTATTGTGGAGGGATAACAATTCGAGTTCCAAAGGGGTCGCGGATCGCGTTACATATCAGAATTTCAAGACGCCAGAACGCAATCCAATTTGCCAGGACGGAGAGTGTCGCGACGAGGGCATGCTGCATGGGCTTCAGGACTACATCGATAGCCAGTCTGGAGACATTCTCATCATCCTGCATCAGATGGGCAACCACGGACCGGCTTACTTCAAGCGTTATCCAAAATCCTTCCAGCGCTTCACGCCAACATGTTCGACCAATGATCTAGGTTCATGTTCAGCTGAGGAAATTGCGAATGCCTACGACAACGCGATCCTCTATACAGATGATTTCCTCTCCAAGGTGATCGACGTCTTAAAGTCCAATGAGGCGCAGTTCGATACGGCAATGTTCTACGTCAGTGATCATGGCGAATCGCTCGGAGAGTATGGAATCTATTTGCACGGTATGCCGTATGCCCTTGCGCCAGAGGCACAAAGACATGTCCCAGCGGTGATGTGGTTTGGCGACAGAATAAAGCGCCGAAGCGATTTTGTTAGGCTCGAGGAGCGCAGAAAACAACGCTGGTCGCATGATAACATCTATGCGACCCTGCTTGGCTTATTCGACGTCGGCACAAAAAGTTATGATCCTGCATTCGATATGCTGGCGCATGTGATCAAGCGCTGAGTCAGTCAGGTTCGCGCGTGCTGGTCGCGCATCAGCCTGCCAGATGACCGTCCCAGTCTGCGAAGGTTGCTTGCTC
>JAKALI010000306.1 GCA_021813195.1 Pseudomonadota bacterium | reverse complement strand
GTGGCCGATGATGCGCGCTTCACGGGCTTGACGCCGGAAGCGTTGGGGCGAACGTCGCGCGCGGAGCAGCGCTTGCGCGTCGAGGCAACACGCGGCCTCGCCGTGGTTCGAGCGCCCGATTCTGGGCTTGCCTATCGCGGTCGTGCCGAGGCGGTCTTGCGTCAGGCCAATTGCGCGCCAAACAGCGCACCCTGAAACATCCTGCGACAGCGCAGCGCAGCACATGTCCGCTATTTGCGGGAGCGTCGGCCCTTCTTGCGGGATCTTGACCCGGTTTGAGTATCGGGTTCCACAGGACCAGGATATGCCACACGTTCGTAGCGAACGCCGGGGAAGATCACGATCTGTGCCGGACGACCCAATTGCACCACGCTCGGCGATGGCTCACGCGGTGTGGCTGCAGCGCGGAACTCGACGATGTTGCTCATAAAGAAGAGCCCTCGTGCGTCGCCCTGTCGAGGTCTGGCCCGGGTGCAAGCTGCAGCCTCGTGCGGGTTGGGTTCACACCGCGCACTATATGAGGCGTTTGGATCTTAACAGACCGTTAATGCGATGACGTGCGCCGTAACCATCAGGCTGAACGGGCCAGCCAGTCATCAAGGAAATGCCGTCCCGCGCGGTCTTCGATTTCGATGATCCACAAGTCCGGGTCAAAGGCGCGTTGGCGCTCGAGGGTTGCTTCCACATCGCTGTCGGAAGCTATTCGCCCATCGAACAGATCCATCAGCATTCGGTCGCGCCCCGCTTCGTCCAGGCCGGCGGGGGCCGGGCCAAACAAACGGGAGGTGCCGTTTAAGAGATTGACCCGGATGAAGATAGCACCTGCGTCGTCATCACCATGGCGAACGACCGCAGCCGGGATGCCGGCTCCTGCGCATCGCCGGATGTAGGCCTTCACCCAAATGCCGGCTTTCAGTCGCATAGGACGGCAAACATCCGATCCCGGTTAAGGGTTGCCACAGTGTCTTGTTGAGAGCGCAGTACCAGCTCAGGTTATCAGGAGCTTCTGGACAAGCGTGTCAAACGGGCGACCAATTCGCCAGAAATGCGGCCGCTGTCTGGCATACCATGCTGCTTCTCGAAAGCGCGAATAGCCTCGATGGTGGCCTCCCCGAGCCGACCATCCACTTTTTTGATCGCAAATCCCAGGCGCTGTAGCATCCCCTGCACATTGCGGATCAGCTCTTCGGCGCGCGGGTTCGGCATGAGAGCAGCGCTTGAGGCGTGCGCGCCTCGGGTGGCGCCGCTCAGGATCAACTGGGCCAGTTCGTCGGTCGGCTCGGCAGTGAGCGGTAATCCATGATCCGCTTCAAAGGCGAGGATGGCTGCTCGGGTTACCGGCCCGGGGACACCGTCGATGCCTCCCGTCTCGTAGCCGCGCGCGGTCAGGGCGAGCTGAACGGCACGAACTGTATCTTTCGGGTCGAGGGCAGGGGGCGCAACCACAATGCGTTGAGTGATGGCCGCTGCAGCGTCTGACCGGGCGACCGATGTTCCCTCGTCGATCTGTGGCACGGCCAGGGCGGCGGTTTCGGTGATGCGTCCAGACTGTGCCCCGCGAGGATTGAAGCTGCCGTCGGTTCGCTGTGGTTGCAGGATCATGAGGTTCGCCACCACCGCCGTTGTTGCGACGACGAAAACCCCATACGCAGAGTTTTTGGCGCTCACGCGCATCTTGTGCTCGTCTCAGCTGCTCTCGCCCGCTCAGGACTATGATTTGGCGGCGTTGAGGTTTCGTTAACCGGCCGTGACCAGCTGCCGACATGGCGTCAATTCAGCTAAAATTCGAAATAAAACCTTTGCTGCCAAATCGCCGTTTCTTGATTGAAGTCGTGTAGGTCTGTCTCACGTCGCCGAGTTTGCGCCATTGTGAAGGTCAGAGCTTGCTAATCTCATGCCGCTGATGAGAACAGCCGTCGTCGTTGTTGCTGTCGTCGCGATGCTCCCGTCGGATCGGGCGCAGCAAGAACGCCTGCAACAGTCGCTCGCCGATGCGGCGCATTGGGCGGTCACGATCTGCGATCGCCAGCCGCAGCTCTGCGCAATGGCGGCCAGCGGTTGGGAGACGTTCAAGGCCAAGGCCGAATTCGCATTCGTAGTCGCTTATGATCTCGCTGTACAACACGCATTCGGCAGAGGGCCGGACATTGCGGTTTCCACGCCTGCAACCACCGGTTCGACCGGAACGCGGGCAGCGCCTTTGCCGGAAGATCAGCGGCGCGGCCACCGAGGAACGTTGACCCCAAGGGACCTCGAGCCGCACTGGCGCGGCGTGGCCATATCGGCGGATGACCGACGCTTGGCGGCACGCTAACCTGGCATCGTATCGCGGCACCTTAATCGTACATGAAGAGAGGATCGGTTCCGCCGGCGGGTTTGGCGGCTTCCTTCTTTGGCTTCGACTTGGCCTGCGATTGCGACTTGGGCTTGGCAACGCGCTCAACCCTCCCGCGACGTTGATTTGCGCTCTGGGAAGTCGCGGAACTGTTGGCACGAGGTTGATCGCCCTGAGCCCGGCTTTTTGCCGCATCAGGGTCTTGGGGTCGGTTCTCGTTGTCCGTTACAGGTGCGGAGGAAGACGAATCTGGGGTGGGGCCGACGCCGCCGTTGCCGGCTTCTGGTGGCGCAATCGGCGCAGGTCCCGGGGTCAGCGGCGCGGAGTTGAGATTTGCTTGGGTTGCGGCGTCTTGCGTTGCCGTGTTAGCGGGCGCGGCCCGCGCTCCAGGTGATGACGTGGCCGGTCCATCAGCTGCTTGTGGCGGTTTGAGGGAGCCGGTTGTGGCCGGTATCGCCTGCGTGTCCGTATGGGCTGGCATTTGAGACATGGCCGCTTGCTCTTTCAGGCGAACAACGGCCGCCTCCGCGGCTCGGCGCAACTCCTGCTCTCGGGCGAGGTCTGATTTCAGACGCGTGAGTTCGCTCTCAACTCCCGCGCGCGTCTCTTTCAAGCGCTCCAATTCCGCCCGCACTGCCGCCGCCGAGCGCGCGGCCTCCCGGCGCGCGTAGGTCTCGCGTTCAAGTGTGGCTCTTAATTGGGCGGCTTCCTCCTCCCACTGGGCAGCCCGTGTTGCCTGTTCGACGGCCTGTGGATCGAAGCGCTCAGTCGTGGATGTCGTGAGAGGTGCCACGGTGACTGTGGGAGGGTTTGTTGAAATGGCCACCTCAGGTTTGTTGCCGGGCGCAAGATTGAAGACGGCCGCTGACGTTGCCACAGCAAGTGCGGCCACACCGGCCGCAAGTGCCGCTTGCCCGCGCGGCGCACGGGCGCGCGGCTCCAACGTATCGTGCAAATCCGCTGGCTTGGGGGCGAGACAGCCGCGCCAAGGGGAATAGGCACCGAAATTCCAGATGTGACCTTCCGGATCGCGGGCCGCATAGGCGCGGTCACCCGTCTCGTCGCTACCGAATTCGACGACGATCTCCGCGCCAGCAGCGCAGCTGTGGCGGAAATGGGCTTCGACATCGTCCACGGCGAGGTAGCAGCTTTGCGTGCCGATACCGCCGAGCTCGTCGGGCTGTCTCAGCAGCTTGTCCAAGACGGAGTCGCCGACGGGGCCGACCATCACGATGCCGTTGCCGTACTTCAATTCCGCATAGGCAATCGCGTCGTCGCCATCGCGAACGATGTTGTGGGCCGTCAGTCCGAAGGTCGCCGTCAGCCAATCGATCGCAGCACCGACATCTCGGTAGCGGATCAGCGGGACGAGTCCGGTCGTGGTCATCGTGCGCCCTTATTCAGCAAGACTCCGGTCTTCGGTGGGCAGCATCAAGCCGCAAACCGGCGCCAGATACGGATCTCCACCGCACCGCTCGACTGCTCGCGGCGGGTATTAACCCAGCCGGCTCGCCACGAATATCCGAATCAATCCGGACGACCGCTTTCGAAATCTGACCTACCGGCGATGGAATGACTAGTGCCCCAGTGTTACAGTGTCGACCGTACAAAGTGGCAGCCGCGACGGCGCTGACCGCAATGACACAGAACACGGCGGTACCGATGTCGGCCAACAAACATCATCGGATATCGGGCGGTCTCTCACTTCCCCGTGAGAGCATCTCCCCATAATTCCTTCAAGCGCTGATCCCGGCCGCAGCTTTTGCGGTAGCGCTGATAGCGGTTGGGATCCTTCTTATAAAAATCTTGATGATAATCCTCTGCAGGCGTGAACGGGCCGGCGCGAGCGATTTTGACGGCGATGGGTTGATCGAACCGGCCGGATTTTTCCAAGGCCGCTTTTGATTGTCGGGCAAGGCGATCCTGCTCGTCATCATGGGTGAAAATGGCCGGCCGGTATTGATCCCCGCGATCGCAGAATTGCCCATCCCCATCGGTCAGATCGACGTGGCGCCAGTAGTAATCCAGAAGCTGCGCATAGCTGACGACCGCCGGGTCGAAGCGCACGCGCACGACTTCGAGATGCCCCGTGTCGCCTCGTCCTACCGTTTCATAGGTCGGGTTCGGCGTATGTCCACCCGCGTAGCCTGAGATCGTCTCGACAACGCCCGGCACTTTGTCGAAATCACTCTCGACGCACCAAAAGCAGCCGGCGGCAAATGTCGCCGACTGAAGGCTCTCAGCTGGCGCGGTTGGCGCAGCGTTTTCCTCAGCGGCGGTCGCGACGGATAGAGGCACAATAGCCAAGGCTACCCCACACAGCGCGCTGGCGATCCAGTTCGTGCGCCGCATATATGAGCCTCACGATCCGCTGCGTTCAGTCTTTGGCACAAACGTCATCGCCACGCCGTTCATGCAGTAGCGCTTGCCCGTGGGCTGCGGTCCGTCGTTGAAGACGTGACCCAGATGGCCCCCGCACCGGCTGCAATGCACTTCCGTGCGCGGGTAGATGAGCTTGTAATCGGTTGATGTTCCGATTGCGCCCTCGATGGGAGCATAAAAACTCGGCCAGCCGGTGCCGCTGTCGTACTTCGTCTCCGAGGTGAAAAGCGGCTGATCACAACCTGCGCAGTGGTAGGTTCCCGGTTCGTAGGTCTTGTCGAGCGGGCTCGTCCCGGAGCGTTCGGTGCCATGCTGGCGCAGCACGTAGTATTGCTCAGGGGTGAGGATCTGTTTCCACTCGGCGTCGGTCTTTGTCACTTCGAAGGCCTTTTCACTGGAAGCTGCAGCGGCCGGCGTGCGGTTGGCGCCCATGCCAAGCGCCAGCGTCAGACTGGCGCCGGCGGCGGAAAATTGTCGGCGGGTTAGCATAGCGGGTCTCCTCGATCCTGTCGCGCGATGGGCGTGCCACAGCAAAACGGCACCCACAACGGCGGTCATGGCGACAATACGCTCTGGCAGGCAGCGAGGTTTCGCCGGGTCGGTCGATGTCGAAAAATTTGCCCGAACCCTGACGCTGGCGCGAGCGATCATCGCCGTCACAGGTCAACGATAGGCACCAGCCGTTCCAGTCGTATGTCGTTCGTTGTGATGCGACACGCCGCGGCATAAGCCTCAACACCCGCTGCGCGTGCGCGCACCATGGCCTCGGCATAGGCTGGATCAATGTCGGCAGCGAGCGAGAATCGTTGTGCATCGTTGCGCTGGATCAGATATACCATCACGGCGCGCTGTCCCGAGCGAGCCATGTTCGACAATTCGGTCAGATGCTTGATGCCGCGTTCCGTGCGGGAGTCAGGAAATTCGGCGAGGCCGCGCTCGCGCGACAGGTGGACGTTCTTGAAGATCGGA
>JAKALI010000305.1 GCA_021813195.1 Pseudomonadota bacterium | reverse complement strand
CGCACCGGCAAGAGCTTCTTAGATACCTTGATGGCGACTCCATTTTCTGGAATCTCACGGACGGCGTACTGCCGTTCCACGGTTCTAATGTTCCGGCGCTAGTCGAACTTTTTGACGTTCCAAGATTCGGTAACAACGCATACGTGCAAATGCTCGGACAGGATAAATACCGGCTCTCCTGTGCATGTCAGCAATTGGGAATCGATGTACCGAAATCAGTTCTCTTCGAGGCGGAAAGACTTCTGTCCGCGCAACATTACGCTGCCGAGCTTACAGCACCACTCATGGTGAAGCCGAACAATCTTGGCGTCAGCATCGGAATAGATGAGCAGGCCAAAGTGCGCGATTTGGTAGAGGCAGCCCAACAGTCTCTCCGGATTTGGACGCGATATGGGTCGAGGGCAATAGTTCAAGACTTCATTTCTGGAACGCATATTCGCGCAGTTTATATGCGTCTCGACAACGAGGTAAGCATCTCGGCCTGCGTACATCTCACGGAAGTCGCGCGGGAAGGTATTGCTGACTGCCTGGGATATATTCCGTTCACGCGTGGCGATCCACTTGAAACTTATCATGAGCTTCGCGTCGATAGCATCGACCGGACTTGCCGAGACATGATGGTAGCGCTCGTCGAAAAGACGGGTATCGACGACTATTGCGCTGCGGATCTTGTCGTCGCGAGAACTGGTAGAGCATTTTTGATCGACTTCAACGCGTGTCCGTTTCTAGATAATGCGTCTTTTGGCACGCTACGTAGCCCCGCTGGTGCGGACTTCGGTCATGCCCTATGGACCGCGATTTGTGCCTCCTACGAAAGGCAAAAGGCGTGCACTACAGGTTCGTCGAGAATCGGAACGTTGAAGTCCCAGAAATGAAGTACTGCAAGCTCAATTGGCATTGCTGATAAATTGAGCCGCGGCGGCGCTTGATAGCCGTCCGCGATCCACCTCCGAAGCGTTGAAGTCTTCTGGACCAGTTCGGGCTCCATCAAGGCCACACCTTTGTCGATCTCCAAGTGTCTAAGAAACGGCGCTGGGTCTCCGCCAGAGACGTGCGCTATATATGCGTTCAATAGTAGCGTTAGGTTGCGGAAATAAGGATCTTGGAATGCATTATCCGCGATCATGTCGCGCGCCCGGCAGGCTGCCCCCTCGGCGGCAGGGATATCATGCAGAGCGAGAAAGGCAATTGCCGTGTTCATTTCACAACAGAGTGCATCGTAGACCTCGAAGGTCCTGTCTCGCATCGCATCCAAGGTCGCCAACGCATCAGCATAGTTTCCTTCGCTAATCTGAATGACGGCAAGGTTATTCATGGGGTAAGTGATTTCGCGGGACTTGAGGCGTGCGAATTGCGGAATGATCTCCTCTTCGAGCGCTTTCTGAACGCCGCCGTTCCGCTTGAGGCTAATGGCCGATGCGAGAATGTTATGCTGAATTTTCGGTGCCGCATAGCTATCGGCTAGTGATACATCCTGCCAACGCTTGCGAGCCTCGAACTCATATCCTGCGATTAACCCGTCCCAACTTTGAGCGTACTCGGCAACTTTTCCAATTAAGCGGGAGGTATCTATTGCCGCAAGGATATTCCGCGCCGCATCCCAGTGCCCTAGTGCCGCAAGGCAGACGCCCTTAAGCGCGCCTAGTACGCCGATAACGTGATCTATGAGGCGAGAGTCGCTAGCAAGCGCGCCGATCAGTTCATGGGATTCCGTATCGATTTGCGCCAACGCCTCATTGAACTTGTTAACGTGATAGAGGTGCTGTAGCTCAAGGAGAAAATATAGGGCGCGCATCGCAACCGGCTGCTCGTCCCTTGGAACGAGAAGCGGACGAAAGTTATAGATATCGTATTGTGTAAGCACGGCCTCAATCGGCGCACGTTCCCCCTTAGGTAAGCGCTCCAGATGCGGCCTACAAATCGGCACCAAGAGGCTGAGCGTACGCATATTTCGTGCATCGATCAGGGACACTAGGGTGTTGCGAATACGCTGAGCGACATCCGCAGGTACTAACTCTGTTGAATCCGCCTCCATTTGCTGTAGGCGAAGAAACGCGTAGGCCGAGGGATTTACGTCGTGAATGGTGTCAATGATAGAGGTCACGAACGCAGAAAACTCGCTCGCATGTATGGCCCTGACGTAAGCGGGGAAAAAGCCGTGAGAAAAGGTTACAGATTGGGGCGAGGCGCGCACGATGCCCGCTGTCAAGAGCCGGGCTAGGTCGAACGTCACTCCCGCCGCCTTTGAGATACTGATGAATGCCGAAAGCGCTGTTACGGCTGGCGAAAACGCTGTGAGAAGAAAGAGCGTTGCTTTCGTCGTACCATCACCCAGAAGGGGCTCTATCATCTGACTGGGAGCATACCGCCCGTCGATCTGCGAGACGTCGAAGCAAATCGCAAAAGCGTTCCCCCTGTTTGCGGAAAAGTCGAACTCCGGGATCGCTGGAAGGTGCTGGGACATCAACCGGTGAAATGTCAGAGCTGCGCGTTCATCGAAAGGTTCGATATAGTACTCTTTGACTTCGCGAACCATCTTTAGGGCGGTCCGTACCCGGTCTAGACCAGCCGTGTTTCCGTTCAATAGACCGTATTCGAGAATGAACGTCGTCGTAGCTGGCCCGGTCTGCAGGAAGCGGCGGACCAGCTCGAGCTCTTCGCTCGTGGAACGCTCTAGATTCGCGAGGTGCACGACGCGGATGCCGGCCTTGTCGAGGTTTGGCCAAAGGCGGCCGAAGAAGGCGTCCCGCGGCGTACCATTCAAGCGATAGAATGAGCTTTCGAATGTTGTCGCCTGCGCAGTCCATTTCTCGTTAAGCGGCGCATCGTCGTAGTCGCGGTTGTAGAAATCGATGGAGAAGCCTTTGGCCGGTTGAACGTGCGCGCCGACCAATCGGAAGCGCTTACTGAATAGTCGGAATAGAAAGGAACGCTTGGCGTTTTCAGTCAACAGAAGTTCGTTGAGAAATATCTTGAAAGGGATGGGGTCCTCGCCGAAAGGATAGAAGATCGTGCGTGTCGTATTTCCTGTTCGGCTGAGCGCTTCGGCGATCACTGTCGTCTTGCCGACGCCAGCCTCGCCGACAACGAGCAGCGCGCTGCCTTGGCCGGATCTGACCTCGCGCGTAAGCCGGGCCACCTCATTGTCCCGCATGAAGCAAGCTCGACGCCTGTCGCGTCCACTGACCATAATTGGTAGTTATCGCTAATAGCCCCGCGCCAATATAACCTAAGGTTGTCCCTAGCGCTACTCTTGTGCGAGCAGTCTATCCAATTGTTTTGGCGGCCGGAGCCACTGCCTAAAACACGGCGCGCATTACGTCTGCCCGCTCAAGGGCACTGCGGAGGGCCGCATCGGAGACGTGGGTGTAGATTTGGGTTGTTGCGATGCTCGCGTGGCCAAGAAGCCGCTGAACGAACCGTATGTCTACTCCACCCTCGAGAAGAAGAGTTGCTGCGGTATGGCGCAACATATGTGGCGTCACCGATCGGCTCATTCTGGCCCGTCGAACCAGTGCGTGAAGGCGCAGGCGGAGGCATTGAGGCGTCATAGGGCGGCCCCGGCTATTGCGGAAGAGGAAGGCGTCCGGGTCTTCACGATCATGAAGAGATCTAATGTGCCGGGTGAGAACTTTCCGAACGCCCGCGTTGGCCACGATGACGATGCGCTCCCTAGACCCCTTGCCGAATACCGTGATCTCCCCAGTATCCGGCCTCACTTGACGAAGACGGAGAGAGCAGAGCTCCGATACCCGTAGGCCAGTCGCCGCCAAGAGCGACAGGCATAATCGTGTTGTTCCATCTGTGGAGCCTACGTCGTTCGAAGATGTGCGGATCGTCCGAAGCAACCCGTTGAGCTCGACCTTCGTAATCGACCTGGGAAGACGTTTAGGTGCACGAATGGATAACTTCCATGTACCGAAGGCTTCAAGGGCAAGCTGCTCGTCGATCGCTCGGATTGTAAAATCGCATGCAAAAGTGACCCCCTGAGGGGCGATTTTCGCGTCCAATTCCGACCCCTCTGACGAGATGTGTCAGCGTCCTTCCTTTGGCCTTGGCGAGCCGGGAGGGACAGCAGGGGATGATCGGCGTGGACACGATTGGCGAGATCCGGCGCGCCTATTTCGATGAACACCGGCCCATCAAGGAGATTGTGCGGACGCTGTCGGTGTCGCGGGCGACGGTGCGCAAGGTCATCCGCAGCCACAAGACCGAGTTCAAATACGAACGCGACGTCCAGCCTGCGCCCAAGCTTGGCGCCTGGGTCGATGTGCTGACGGAGATCCTGGGGAAGGAGGCGGGCCTTCCCAGGCGGGAGCAGCGCTCGACCCAGCGGCTGTTCGAGGAGTTGCGCGGTCGCGGTTACGACGGCGCCCACGACAGTGTGCATCGCTTTGCCAAAGCCTGGCGGGCGGAACACGCCAAGGTTCCGGCGCGGGCCTATGTGCCGATGAGTTTTGCCCCCGGCGAGGCGTACCAGTTCGACTGGAGCCATGAGGCGATCACGCTGCACGGCCTGACGCTGACGGTGAAGGCGGCCCACATGAAGCTGTCGCACAGCCGCATGCCGTTCGTGCACGTCTATTTCCGGGAGACCCAGGAGCTGGTGTTCGATGCCCACGACAAGGCATTCCAGTTCTATGGCGGGGTCTGTCGGCGCGGAATCTATGACAACATGAAGACGGCGGTGGAAGCGATCTTTGTCGGCAAGGCCCGCCAGTACAACCGCCGTTTCCTGCAAATGTGCTCGCACCACTTGATCGAACCGGTGGCCTGCACGCCGGCATCGGGCTGGGAGAAGGGACAGGTCGAGAACCAAGTCGGCACGCTACGCGACCAGTTCTTCCGGCCCAAGCCCCGGGTGAAGAGCCTGCCCGAACTGAATGCCTGGCTGGAAGAGCAGTGCATCGCCTACGCCCGGCGGACCAGGCATCCGGAGTTCAAGGACCGCACGATCTGGGAGGTCTTCCAGGGCGAACGGGCCAGCTTGATGGAGCTGCGCGGGCCCTTCGACGGTTTTGTCGAGAAGGCGGTAAGGGCCAGCACCACCTGCCTGATCATGGCCGACCGCAACCGCTACAGTGTCGATGCGCGGGCAGCCGGACGGATGGTGCTGGTCCGGTCCCATGCCGAACGCATCGTCGTGCTGCTGGGTGAGGAGGTCGTCGCCGATCATCCGCGCAGCTTCAAGCGCGACCAGGTGATCTACGATCCCTGGCATTACCTGCCGGTTTTGATGAAGAAGCCCGGGGCCTTACGCAACGGCGCCCCGTTCAAGGACTGGGCTTTGCCGCCGGCGCTGACGCAGGTCCGTACCAAGCTGAAGAACCACGCCGACGGTGACCGGCAATTCGTCAAGGTTCTGGGCGCCGTGCCCGATCATGGGCTGGAGGCTGTCGAAGCCGCCTGCGCCGAAGCGCTTCAGGCCGGCATCGCCAGCGGCGATGTAATCCTGGCCGTTCTGGCACGCCGGGGCCAGTCCGCCGTGCCGCCCAGCATCACCACGCCCGACGCCCTGCGCCTGAAGATCGAACCGGTGGCCGATTGTGGCCGCTACGACAGCATAAGGAGGGTTGCCTGATGGAACGTCATGAGATCCTGGAAGCCATGAGCGAGCTGAAGCTCTATGGCATGCGTGCGAACTTCGATGAGATCGCCGGAAAGGGCCTCACCCGTCGTGACGAGATTTATCC
>JAKALI010000304.1 GCA_021813195.1 Pseudomonadota bacterium | reverse complement strand
CCGGGCGAGACCTCGGCGATTAGGTAGATCAGATTGTGCACCACCGCCGCGGCCATGGCGCGGTCGATCCCAGCGTCAAGCCAATCCTTGCGCTCACAGCCGGTGACGTTCGAGACGAGGCCCGGCACGTCGACGACGACATACCCGTAGAAGAGTCCCGAGGTCAGCTCGGTCTCCTGAATGGTGTCGGCTCCCGAATCGTCCTCGTCGCGCTTCAAATCGTCGACAGCGACGAAATAGTCGCTCTCGGTCTCCTCCTCGTGCACTGTGAAGGCGTGCGCGACATGGATCGGCGCGTCGATGTTGGCGGCGGGATCGGAGGTCACCATGCGGCCGAACAGGGCCGAGGCGAGGCCCGCGCTGATGTCCGTCGACTCGCGCAGCGCCTCGAAGTTCTTCTTGAAACCCTCCTGCCATGGTTTCGTGATCGCCTCGACCGCATCGGGAAGCGACTTGGCCGCCTTCTTCCCCTTCTTGCCTTTGTCGGTCGCAGGATCCGGCTCTGCGGCGGCGGGCGAGTCACCGAGAGCCTTCTCGATCTGGGGCGCAAGCGTGCGAGCCTGATCGGCGAGCCAACGGACCTCCGGCGCGCCCAGGATAAGTGTTTGCCGGCTCTTCTTCTCGGTTCCCTTGTCGCCGTAGACCTGCGTCTGGAACAGGTCGTTCAGGACGACAATCGTAGCGGGCTTGAAGCTCTCAGCCAGCGGCGCGATCACCTTGAGCGTTACGATTTCGCGTGAGCGGAAGGCATCCTCGGCGCCCGGGATCTTGAGCAACGCGTGCGGGTCCTCCTCGGCCTTGCGCCAATGGCGCTTGAGGCACTGGCTGGAGACGCGCGTGCGCATCGCACCGCCATACTTGACGCGCTTGGCGAGCCCGCTGTCGTCGCGGTTCAGGAGAGCAGCGGAATAGGAGTGAAGCGTATGAATTTGCAGGAAACGTGCGGTGGTCATTCGGTATCTCCGATCGTAGTGGCATTGGTGGGATCGTCTTCGCGTTGTTTGCGATCGAGCCGGGCGTAATAGTCGCGGGCCAATTTGCGGTCGTGTGCGGGGTTGTCTGGATCGAGAAGGAACAGTGCTAGGTCGGTGCAATTGAAGGCGGCGCCCGTGGGCTTCTTCACGGCGAGCGTGCGCGCGGCCCGCTCCAGCAATTCGGCGCCCATCACGTCCCGGGCTGAGAGAAGGCGCGCAAAGCGCTGCTCGGAGAGCATCGGGCGTGGCTTCGTCTCGCCGCGGCCCCACGCCGGATCGCCGCCGTCGCACAGTGCGGTGCCGAGGCCGCGCCAGCCGTTCGCCTCGGTCGGCGGCTCGTGCGGCGACGCCTTGCCGTCGGGCGATCCCTTGTCGGTGAGGATCGCCATGAGCTGCACGATGCGCACCCAGGACTTCTGTCGTTCCTCGCCGCCGAAATCATGCCTGGCCGCCAGTCGCCAGAAGTATGGCGCGCCGGCATCGTCGCCCGCTGACGACATACACCGCAAGTCGGCCAGTGCGCCGGGATCAAGTCCGGCGAGCGTGCGACCGATCTCGAAGATCGTGTCGTTCAGCGGCGACCGGTCGACTTGCGGTTCAGCGTGCATCAGTCGTCTCCAGATCGTTGCCTGTCGGCTCCCCGCCAGCCTTGGCGAACAGGCTAGGGAAGCCGGTTTTCTCCCCCCGCAGCAGCGCCTCGAACCGACGCCGCGCGCGGGCATCGGCGCGCGGCCGCCGGATCGACGCGCACGGGATGTCGGCGAGGCCGTCCTCGAGGAGCGACCTCACGGTCTCGACGAGGGGCAGCAGGAATGCCCTGCGCGCCGCCTCGACATCGTCTGGCGTGCCGTGCTGCTCGGCGGCGAATCGCGCCCATAGCGCCGGAAAGAAATCTCGATCGGCGACGGCGTCGAGGCGGTCGCGATAGGGTTTGGCGTGGGCGTAGCTGTCCTTGTTGATCTTTTCCTGGACACCACCGGCAACGGCGAGCGCCAGAGCGTTGCGGAGCACGGTATCGAGCGTCTTGATCTCGTTGATCTGCTCCGTCGCCAGCTTGTGCAATTCCTTGCGTCTGGCGCCGATCACGCGCGCCTCGCGCCCCTTGAGCGGCAGGGCGCGCGATTGGAAGCCGCCGGTCTTGCTGTTGCCGCGCGCAATGGCCGCGAGCACCATGAGCCAGTTTGCATTCTCATCGGTCTCGTTGTTGCCCAGTTCAGCCATCACGGGCGACTGCCAGTCCCCAGAAAACAGCAGCTCGACGACCCGGCTATAGTGAAATCTGCCGTCGTCCCCAATCGTCAGCGCCTTGGACTCGGTTCGATGAACAGGCGCCCAAGGATCGCCCAGAAACCCCTTTAGCTCCTTGGCCTTGATCCGCTCAGCCGAGGAATTGCCGATTGCGGCGACAACGACGCCTCCCTCGATACCCAGACGCACCCGCCGGCAGACTTCGATGAACAAGACGTCCAGCCGATCGAGCGACAATTGCTCGCCATCCCGCCACGGCACCGTCCAGGTCAGCGCCAGACCGTTATCTGCTGGATAAGGGATGGGCGTGCTCCGCAACAGGCCTTCGCGACGCGCCAGGAGCTGCGTGATATCGCGCTTCAATCGTGGACCAGGGCGGAGAGTAACGTCTGGGCCCGCCGCGGGTATTGGGGCCAGCCCCATCAGCACGCGGCTCGACTAGCCACCGTTCATGCGCGCGATGCCGTAGTTTCCACGACCACCAAAGCCCTCCATCGTCTGCAAACTCACGAGGGAGAAGAGCCAGTGGTCGATCCCGGCCCCCGAGGCGATAGATTGCTTCAAGTCGTGATTGCGCGACGTGATCAGCATGTCCAAGGCGTCGGGCGTCGCGGCATGCTTTTCGAGCCCGAGCGTGTCCGGCACCGGCGGCTGCAGGAACGCGGGCTTCGACCAGTCTTCGACAACGAGGCACCACGGCTCGTCGTGCGGGAACGCACCGCGAGTCAGCCGGCCGAGGATGTCCTGCCAGGTGGCGGCATCGTCCGGCGGTGAGGTCAGCCCGGCCCGGTGTGCGGCGATCGCTCCGAGCTGGGCGAGGAACATATGCCAAGCAGGCTCTTGATGGGCGCGCAGGGCCGGAAAGCAGGCGACGCGATCGGCCATCAATGTTGCGAAAACCTCGGGAAGAGAGCGCGCGTTGGAACTATCGTGAAATTCGACCTGGACCAGAGGATCTTTCAACAGATTAATTGCCATGAGTGCGCCGCCAAGAAGAATGGCCCCGAGTGGTCGGGGGATCTGATGGGTCCTGCCTGAGCGACGGGGAAATCATCGGTCTATCCTCGAATGGTCGAGGGAGTTCTCGGCCAACCCGCAGCGCGACGGAGATCGAGAGGGACGCCCAGACTGCTGACCATCCTGATCGGAGATTGCCTTGGATGGTTAAGAGCCAGTTCATTCATGATCTCCATCGTCCGCATCATGCGACATAGTTAATGGAGGCTTCGGTGTCAGGAAGGGGATATCATGTTCGTTATACTGCCTTCTCCCCTAAGCAGCGCGAGCTATACCGAGCCGGCTGTAGCGCACCTGCAAACCACTGATACGGATTAGCAGGTCGCGCTCGTTCCGTGAATGTTCCGCCTTGGCTTCGTCAACAGACAAATGCCGGCACCACCGTCCCGGCAGCACGACCTCCGACACGGGCTCACCGAACGGTCCAATCGGATGCGGCTCAGCAAGCTCGATCCGCACGCTGTCCTCGCCGAGCCGCGTGCGGACACGTTCTTCGGCACCATCTGGAAAGGTTAGGCACTCGAATGGTCTCGTGCGGTCGATGAGCACGCCTCCTGCTGCGAGGCGGTCACCAAGTTCGCTGCCGACGACATCGGTGCGGTACTTCGACCACGTCGGGCCTAACTCCTGGTGTAGCGCCTCGATCGCCTCGGGATGAATGGCGCCCTCGACCAGGAGCCGGTTCATATCCGGTATGGCCCAAACCGGATAGCGCTCGACGAGGCAGCGCGTCAGTTCCAGGATCGACAAGTCGCGGTAGACGCCCTCCAGTCCGCCACTCGAGCGCCAGGCACCGAGGCCATTCTCGAAGGCTGGCGCGAGCAACGGCGCGAGGCCACGCTCCGGCACCATCACAATGCAGCGCGGCTCCTCGAAGCCGGTGGGGCGCCTGAGCTTGTGGCGATGAAGGCGTCCGATGCGTTGCAGGAGGACATCGACCGGGCAGAGATCGGTGATCAGGAGATCGGCATCGATGTCGAGGCTCTGCTCCAGCGTCTGCGTGCCGATCACGACGCGGCCTTCCGGCGCGCGGTCCTGCCCTGTGCCGAGAGCGGCCTCGACTGCGGAGTCTAGCCGTCGGCGATCGGCGGGTGCAAAGCGACTGTGGTGTAGGGTCGCGACGTCGCCGACCGTGAACAGCAGGCGCGCCTCGCCCGGCTGCAGCGCCGCCTCGACAGCTTGCAGCGTTGCGATGGCCCGGTCGACGGTATTGCGGATCACCAGCACGCGCGCGCCCCGTCTTGCGCCGGCGAGCGCGCGCTCGGCTGTCGTATCCGGCGCCATGGACGCAACCTGCTCCATGGCCACCTGCTTCGGCCTGCCTGGAGCAGCCCCGGGCGAACGCGGCGATTGATCCTTCGACGTCCATATCGCGGGGTAAGGCACGTCGATTGCGTCTTCGACACTGGGCGCGACGTGGCTAAGCCAGCTCGCTCGCGCGCTGGAGCCCAGCGTTGCCGACATGAGCATGGCATACCCGCCGACCGCGATATGGCTCTGCAATAGTCGCTTCTGGACCGACGTCATATAGGCGTCGCTGGCGTGAACCTCGTCGATCACGAGCAGACTGCGCGCGAGGCTGCCGGCGCGAAGGTGTGCGTGCTTCACGGTGAGTGCGCCAAGCATGACCTGATCGACGGTGCCAACTGCGATCTGGGCGGCGAGATAGCGCTTCGAGTGTTCCGCGGCCCAGCGACCGGCCAAAGTGGCTAGTTGCGCCTTGTCATTGTCATCCCACAACACGCGCCAGTGCGGTAACGCTTCCCCGCCGATTTCACCGGCCCTGATGTACCCGGGCACGGCAAGCACCGGCTGTGGGGAAGCATCGCCAAAGACCCGATTGGCCGCCTTCACGATCCGACCATGCAACTGCACCGCGGCCGACCGTGTCGGCACCGCGAAGTATAGCCCGTCGACATGACCCGCCTGGAACAGCCGCATGTAGTGCCAGAGAGCCGCTTCGGTCTTTCCCGAGCCCGTCTCCGCCTCGAGGATGACGATTTGCGCGTCGAGTTCCGTGTCACCGATCAACTCCTGATGCGGGTTGGGTGACGAGAAGCCGGTGAGTTCAGCGAAAGAGATGGGCGCCGTCCTGCTGCTACGCTGCTTCGTCGCGTCGAGCCCGACGGCAGCACAAGTCAATTCAGACTGGCGATGCGCGACCTCGATGTAGCGGCGGTCGAGCGTCTCAACGTGTGGGAACCACTCTGTCGATGATCCAAGCCAGTCGGCGAGCGTCGTGAGGCCACAGACGAGATGTTCGAAGGCTGGAGCGTCCTGCGGCAAGGTTGGACCGCCAATCTGGAAGGCCAACGGGAACCACTCTGGTAACAATGCACCGAGTTCCTTCGCGACTATTGTCGGATCGTAGAGACCATGCGAGGTCCAGCCGCGCCTCGCATCACTGAAGCTGAAGGTCGAGACGTCCGAAGGCCGGCCGTGATGCGAGATGACCGCCCGCAG
>JAKALI010000303.1 GCA_021813195.1 Pseudomonadota bacterium | reverse complement strand
CCGCCCCCGCGCTTGGCCGCTTCCCGGCCCGCGGCACTTAGCAATTGTCGGCGGGCGCGGCGATCTGATATAGGCCGCGCTCACCCAGGGGGCCACGTGGCGGAGTGGTGACGCAGCGGACTGCAAATCCGTATACCCCGGTTCGATTCCGGGCGTGGCCTCCAGCAATTAAATCAACTACTTACTGGCGATTTTGCACTCCGCTGAAAAGGCGGAATTTTGAGCTTGGTGACTCGGTGGGGACTCAAGCGCCTTTTCGGCCACCGGTGCCCAGCTGCTCCAACACGAGCGCGAGTTGCAGGTAGATCGGCGCCGGGCTGATCGCCTTGGGCGGCATATGGCCTTCGGCATCAGCGGCCTCGGCGAGGCGCGTCAGGATGCCGGGCATGTCGGCCTCAGGGATGCCGCTCACCTTGGCTCCGCGGTAGTTGCTCAGGATGGCCTGGATCGCCTTCGGGAGCCGCTTGGCGTCTATCTGACCGGCCGCCAGTCGATAGGGCAGCTTCCAAGTCCCCGGCCGGCTCGCGTCCGGCACCATAGGCAAAGCATTCCGCCGGTAGCTTGTATTTCGGGTGAAGCAGGGCGCCGTCGCGTCCAGCCGGCGCCACCGCGCACGGCTGTGCCTCAGGAACGATAGGAACGCTCACCGCTGGCGCATCGCATGGCCGATAGATGCCGTGAACGCTCAGCCACCACAGCCCCAGCGGAGGCTCAGGCGCGGCCAGATCAATCAGTACCCGATCGGCCAGGCCGCCGTCCGCGATATCCGCAGCGTAGAGAAACCGGCCGTCGCTGGCTGCCACCGAGCGAATCTTCTGCTCGCCCGCGTAGCGCCGGGCCTGCGCCACGGCCGCCTCGAGCGCTCGCCTGCCGGGCAAGAGCGTGCCGGGCCGCTTGGCCTCGATGACAAGGTATTTCGCGAGGTTGCGGCTGACCACGATGTCGGCATAGCCGACCTGGTACATCAGATCGCCCTTGTCCCAGTCGAGCACCTGGGTGAACAGATCCTCGACGATGGCCTCAGCGATCTTCTCAGCCTCGCCACCGTGCCGAAGCCGATCAGCGTGCGCGGCCCTGAAGGTTGGCCACGCGGCGCAGATGCGTTCGGTGCACCGCCGATAGGATGCCAGAGAGGCGAAGTCGTTGGATTCCATGTTCCCCCCGCCTGCGGCCACGAGCTGGGCCGACAGCGGCCCTCCGATGACCGGGACCGGCGCGCCTCCCTCAGGCTGCCTTGATCGTCCGAATCCCGCTGACGTCCACCGTATGCTCGGCCTGCCAAGCGTCGTAATTGGCCTGCATCCGCAGCCAGATCGCGGCACCGTCGCCAAAAAGCTTGCCCAAGCGGGCCGCAACCGCCGGAGAAACCGGCTTATGGGTATTCAGGATGTCATAGAGGTGCTGGCGGGAGATGCCCAGCATGTCGGCGATCTCGACCTTGGTCAGATCGAGAGCCGGCAGGATGTCTTCGCGGAGCAATTCGCCCGGATGCGTCGGGCACCGCTTCGGATCGCGCTTGGCGGCATAGTCGGTCATGTCGGCCTCCATCAATGATACTGCTCCAGGTCCACACGGTAGGCGTCTCCGCCCTCGAATTCGAAAGTGATGCACCATGGCCCGTTCACATGGACCGTATAGCGGGTTGGCCTATGCCCTCGTAGCGCATGAAAATCGAAGCCCGGCAGGTTCATTTCTTCTGGCTTTATAGCCGCGTCCAGACGATCGAGCCTGCGCAGCACGCGCTCGGCCAGCCGTTTGTCCAGTTTCGCTGATCGCCCCTTCGCCCATAAGTCGGAAAGCGCTTTACTGCGAAAGGTCTTGATCATGAGCCGACTGTAAGCCTATTGCTGACAATGTCAAGAATCCGCTTACATGCTCTGACGGGGATCATCGTGCCCGCGCCAGCGCACATAAGCCAGCACAACAGAAAAGGGCCCGGTTTCCCGGGCCCTCACCAGCTTCGCCACAGGACTTGATCTCATGCGACCCTGCGGCTCTTGCCAGCCGCGTGGAGCTGCCCCCGCGGCTTCCTGGCCGCCGCCGCGGCACCCGATAGCCGCACGGCGCCCACCGCTTTTGCCTTGGCGACGATTTGCCCAGCGCGCCGCTCGTCGATGAACTTTTGCATCGCGTCGAGCGTCTCCTTCGGCCACTCAGGCTCCTTGTCCGATGTCGGCGTGCATGAAGTTGTCTCGGCGTAGCCGTAGCGGTAGGCCCAGGTATGACGGCAGATTGCCGCATGCTGCTCGTCGAGTTCGTGGGTTAGTTCTTTGATCAATTCGCCCAATACATGAAGAGCGCTCCCTACGCCTTCTTCGATCCCGTTGCCGTTCGCGATGCACAGAATCGCTTGGCTTGCGCCCTCGAGCTTACCAAACCCGTCTTCCATGTCGGACGCGATATCATAGGCCTTGGCCGCGTCGGCGTCTTGGATCGCACTCGCCGGCCGCTCTTCCAATTCCTTCAAACCGTCGACCTCGCCAGGTTGGGCCCGACGCTCGCCGCTACCAGCCAACGAGATCACGCCACAATCGTTCGTCATGTCTCTCTCCTCATCATTCCGCCCCGCCTGATCACGGGACAACGGTATATTGGATATACTGCCTATATCGCTATTGTCAATATAAGAGATACTGGATATATCCTCTATATGCCGAAGGAATCGACCCACCCGCACAAGCGCTTACTTCAGCTCGACGAGACGCTAAAAGCTCGGATCGAGGAATTTCGATATTCCGAGCGTTTCCCCACTGAAGCAGCGGCAATCCGAGAATTGATTCGAAGGGGCCTTGAGGCTTCAAAACCGAAGGCCAAATCAAAGCGTTAGCCAAGCGCTGCAGCGAACCGCGCCAGCGCCAGAATCACGAGGAATAGGCGCAGGCGGATCATGGCGTCAGGCCGCCTTGGGGCCTGGATCGCCGCCCATCATGGGATTGCTTGGCGCGATTTCGAGGCAGGTGGCCAGCGACGAGAGCAGCTCGCGGCAATATGGACCGTCATCCGGCGCCGCTGACTTTCGGATGCAGTGGGCGAAGGCTTCCTTGCTCAAAACGCCCGCGGCTTCGAGCGCCAGCGCCGTGACAAATGCGATGCGCGCGATCGCGCGGGCTGCGTCATCCCGCGAAAGCTTTGCTGCTCGATTCATAGCGTCCCCTTACCGGTGGCGAAAGTACGGGCTGATACGGCTTGCACTGCGTCAGTCACGCTTCGCCGATATGTATGCTGCATAGCCGGCACCAGCTTGGCATCGATGATCTGGCTGATTTTCTGCTCCATGCCCGGCGTGGCGCCGCGCGCGTCGATGTTGACGGTTACGCTATGGCTCATCCGGTTGTCGTTCGACACCGGGTTCGAGATGGCGCTCGGTGTCGAATACGGCACCACCGAGACGCCCGTAGAGCCCCCGAATACCGGCTCCGGGCCGTTCTCACCGGCGATGCCCCACTGGCCCGCCGGGATGAGGCCGCCATCAGCGAAGAAGCCTGAGAACGCGCTCAGGAGCCAGCTCGAGGTGGTTCCGGCGCCGCCGCCACCGTTGAACAGGTTGGAGAAGAAGCCGCCGGACCCGAATAGGCCGCCCTTGCCGAACATCCCAAGCAGGCCGCCAGAGCCGAGCGCGCCGCCGTTGCTGCTGGCGGCTGCCCCAAGGTTCCCAAGGCTGCCGGGAACGCTGCCCACACCCGCAATTTGGACGTAGAGCGGGTTGTTTGGCGTCAGGCCTGGTGTCCCGCCGCCGGCGCCGAACAGCGACCCGAGCAGCCCACCAGCGCTATGCGCCCCTTGCGGCACGAGCACACCGCCGCCGGTTGCCATGACCTTGGGCTGCGGAAACAGGCCGCTCATGACCCAATCGGCCATGTCGCCCGACATCTTCGAGCGAACCGGGTTCAGGATGCCTAGGGCGAGCGACTTGAAGTCGAGTTTTCCACCAATGGCCTTGTTGAAGAAGCTGTCCAGGCTGCCGTGGATGCCGTCGAGGATCTTCCGTTGATCGGCATAGGTCTTGTTCTGCTCATAGAGGCTGCGCAGCCCGTCTAGCTGGGCTTGGCTGATCTGCTTGTGGGTTTTCGCGATCGCACTCAGCAGAAACTCGTTTTCCTTCAGGCCATCGCCGTAAGCGAGGCCGAGGTCGACCTGCTGCTGCATGTCTTCGCGGATACTCTGGTACGCCATGGCGTTTTGCAGGTTCCACACCGCAGTCACCTGCTGGCGCGTCTTCTGGTCGAGCGGTCCGCCGTTCTCGGCCTCGCGCTTTGCCAATTCCTCGGCCAGAGAGCGCATATAGGGCCCGGAATTGAGCCCGGCCAGAAGGACGGCGGCCTGCTGGCGCAGCTGCGCGCCGGCGGCCGCCGCCATCTGGCGGTTGACCTCGTCGACGACCTCTTGGGCGCTGTGGCCATAGCGCTTGAGCGCCGCGGTCGCATCATCGTAGGTCTTCACGAGATCGCGTTCGGGGACGTCGTGCTCCTTCTGGGCCGCTTGCGCCGCCTTGATGACGGCCGTCTCGCGCTCGCGCGCCGCAGCGCTTAGACCGGCCTGGCGCGTGCCTTCCTCAAGGCTGGCGAGGTAGCCATCGTAGGTCTCGTGAACTCTGCGATAGGCTTCGCTGAGCTTCCGAACCGCGTTCAACTGTTCTTGATGAACGCGCGCAGTCTGTTGGCCGATGACCAAAAGCCCATGAGCATGTTGCGCAGCCGTGATGTAGCCCTTGGCGAAATCTCGATCAATCTTGTCTTTGTTATCTTGCAGTAACCTGAGTTGTTTAGGATATGGATCGTATTGGTCGATCATATCGTTGAAGGCGGAAACGGCGTCGTTTCGCTGCTTGCTCGCCGCCCCATGCGCCGCTTTTGCTGCGGCGTCTCCCATCTTCTTTTCCAGGTCAGCAATTTTTGCGGGAAGTTCCTGCACTTCGTTATAATATCTGGCCAGAAGTGGATCCCACGCGCCACTTGGACCGTTTGACTTCACCTCTGAGCGTGCCGTGGCAAGCTCAGTCTTCATACCCGCAAGACGCTGTGCGTCGGTTTCCTTCGTCCCAGAAAATACGCCGCCAGTATCGAACCAGAAGTTGGAAAGATGTTTGATCGCACCGTCAAAGGCCTTGGCGAGAGACCAACTTTTATCCTCGAGCGTCCCGAACCGCTTTGTGACGGCCTGAATGATGATATTCTGCGCCTCTTGGGAGCGGCCTTGTATCTCTAGGTCTTGGATATGGCGAACGACCTCTGGCGAGAGCAGATTGAACTGCTTAGCGAGCGCCTCCGCGCCCTTCGCCGGGTCTTCCAAAAGTTTTGCGAATGCTTCAGCGGCCTTTTCATCCTTCAGTCCGGCTGCGACGCCATATCCATGTGCCGCTATCGTGGCTGCGCTAAGCTGCGGCCCTTGAACGACTCCCTGCGCCGCCAATATCGTGGCGATATCTAAGCCACCACGGATAGAAAGATTCGACGTGGCGGAAACGGAGTTCGCAATGCCGCGAATTTGGTCTCGGGTGACGCCGGCGGCGTAGCCGGAGGCGATCAATTTTCGATCAACTGCGTCTAGCGCATTTTCGACCGAGATCGCCGCCCAAGCCATTGCAGCGGGGACGGCTGCAATCGCAGCGATCCATCCTACCACCGCCAAATTGATACCGTAATATTGCTGGGCCAATGTCGCCAGCGTGCTCGGCAGGTAGCGCGTGCGCCCGCTGCTGACCTCGTCGAACAGC
>JAKALI010000302.1 GCA_021813195.1 Pseudomonadota bacterium | reverse complement strand
GTCCACCGGCAAGCCGTGCCGGTGATCCATCAGCACGTGCGCCATGTACGAGAGCTTGGCCGCGACGTTGCGGCTCTTGCGATACAGCTTCGCTTCGGGGTCCGTCGGCGATACGTGCGTCTCGTTGCTGCGCTTCTCGCCGTGAAAGTCGACGCTGCGATTGCGCCCAGGTCCTGGCGGCTCATCCTGGCCATCGCGCCGGCGCATGCTCTTGACCGCCGCCCACGACTCGATCAGCGTGCCATCGACGCTGAAGTGCTCGTTGGACAGGAGTCGCGCCGCCTTGGCGCTGCGGACCACGCGACGCAGCAACTTGCGCGCCACCTTCGCCTCGATCAGTCGCTCCCGGTTCTTCGTGAACGTCGAGTGGTCCCACACCGCTTCATCGACGCACAGGCCCACGAACCAGCGGAACAGCAGGTTGTAATCGAGTTGCTCGCACAGGAGCCGTTCGCTGCGGATCGAGTACAGGATCTGCAACGTCAAAGCACGCACGAGGCGCTCCGGCGCGATCGAGGCGCGACCGCCCTCGGCGTAGACACGGTCAAACTCCCGGCTCATGCTCGAAAGCGCCTCATCCAGCAGCCTTCGCACCGCGCGCAGCGGGTGATCCGCTGGTACCCGATCCTCGAGCGAGACGTAACTGAACATCCCGCCTTGCTGCACATCCACTCCGCGCATCCGCATCGCTCCAGAGGTTGTCGATGGCGTACTGTGCATGATGTGAGGCGTTTTTCAACAGCCTGTTAAAGGCGATCACGTACCGACCGCAGCTTGCCTGCATCGGCTGGGCGGCCCGCGGATCAAGATCAAGGATTGCAAGGCGCCGATGGCCGAGGACCACGCCCTCCCCCCGCCAGGTACCCTCGTCGTCGGGACCGCGACGGCGCAGGCGCTGCAGCGCGCGGCACAGTGCTGAACTGCCGAGCACCTGCTTGGCATTCCCGAAAGCTGCAATGAAACCACACATCAGCGTCTATCTATCCTCTTGAGCAGCCCGTCCCACACCTCGAGGAACGCCTCACCGGCTACCTCATCAGCATAGCGGGCCTCGATGGTGGCGCGGGCGCGCCGCCCCATCGTCTCGTTCAGAGTGGGAGAGTCGAGTAGCACCTGCAACCGGGCAGCCATGGCCCCGGCATCTTCCCGCGGAACCAGGAAGCCGTCCGTCCCGTCAGTGATGATGCCCTCCGGCCCACCGCAGCGGGTAGCCACCACCGGCACGCCGCAAGCCATCGCCTCGAGGATGACGACACCGAACCCCTCCTCGTCCGACGGCAAAGCGAAAACCGCCGCTCGCTGGTACAGTCGCAAGATCTCTTCCTCACCAGGGAGCGCTACGAACTCCACGCAACCCCATGTGCCAATGTGAGCTGAGACACCTGACCTCAACAATTTAGAGTACAGGTAGTATCCAGCCATGTCCCGAGTATCAAAGTCTTCTATGGACAATCTTTCTGCGTCTTCCATCGATTCCGTTGGTTCAAACGTACTACGATCTTCTACCATAGCGCATTCATCAGAGGATCGAAGTCCTGACCCTGAGGTGATCGAGATCGCGACGCGCCGGCAATTCTCTGCAAGCGAGAAGCGGATGCTGTTGGCCGAGGCTGATCGCCGTAAGGAGCGCGGTGAACTCGGCGCGTTCTTGCGTAGCAAAAAGATTTATTCCTCGATGCTCGGGAGTTGGCGCAAGCAGCTCCCCGCGGCTGCCGGCGCGGCCCTCGCACCGAAAAAGCGCGGACCGAAGCCCGATGCGGCGGCTCGCCAGATCAAACATCTGAACCGAGACGTTGCACGCCTGCGCCAGAAACTCGAGCGTGCAGAACTGATCATCGACCCCCCAAAAAAACTGTGCGTAGCGCTCGGCCTACCGACCGAGGACGAGACGAGCGAGGACGAGTAATGCTCGCCGTCAACGATCTGGTGTACCACGTCGGCATGGAAGCCCCCTGCAGACCGTTCGCCTTCAACCCTGGATACGTGTATCGCGATCGCGCACGGCGGCGTGGTGTCTTCACGCGACACCCGATAGCGGTGCGGCCGCGCCCGCCGCTGGCCTTCTCCATCGCTGAGCACGAATATTCGCTCGGCGTGCTCGACAGCGAGCGCTTCGCCGACACGGCGCCGGCGACGATTTATGCCACGTTGCTCGATGAAGGCCATTATCACGGCTCCGTGCGCACGATGTATCGCCTTTTGACCACCCACAACCAGGTCGGTGATCGGCGCCGACAGCGACGTCACCCCGTGTACACCAAGCCCGAGCTGGTCGCGACCCGGCCGAATGAAGTCTGGAGCTGGGACATTTCCAAACTCAAGGGACCGGCCAAGTGGACGTGCTTCCATCTGTTTGTGATTCTGGATATTTTTAGCCGCTACGTCGTCGGCTGGATGATCGCTCACCGGGAAACGGCTGAGCTCGCTGAGCAACTCATCGCCGATACCATCGATAAACAGAATATCGTGCCGGGGACACTCACCTTGCACGCCGATCGCCGCACCAGCATGCGCTCCAAATCGGTTGCCCAACTGCTCGTTGATCTCGACGTCACCAACACTCACAGCCGTCCACACGTCTCGGATGATAATCCGTATTCCGAGGCGCAATTTAAGACCTTGAAGTACCGACCCGACTTCCCGGCGCGCTTCGGTTCGATTGAAGATGCACGCGCTCATTGCTGTGAATTTTTTCAATGGTACAACACGGAGCATCGTCACCCCGGTATCGCATTGATGCCGCCAGACACCGTGCACTATGGCCGCTCGACCGCGCTCACCGTACAACGCGGCGTCACGCTCGATGCCGCCTTCGCCGCCCATCCGACTCGCTTCAAGGGCATCGCACCGCAACCGCCCAGTGTGCCGCTTGCCGTTTGGATCAATCCACCCAAAAAGGAAATTACCCCACAGACCATCACAACCAATTGCTCGCTAAACTCGCGAACAAATGTATCTCAAGCCCCTTTACATGTTCCGTCGCCGACATCAAGGAGTCGATCAAACGCTGCAGCCAGACAGGCATTCCGGTCAAAGGCGTCATCTTCAACGACATCAAGTTCCGGCCAGGCGGCTATGGCTACGGCTTTGAATATGGCAAATGCCGTTACACCCAATATCAGGCCTGTCCCAACGTTTTCAGAGAAGAATCAGCTGGTTGCCGTCTTGAGGTGATTCTGGGACCGCCGGAATACGCGAAAGCGCTATTTCCAACGGGGTTTTCTCGAACAGGTTGAGGCTCAAAATCTGTAGCATTTCGTACAGGCTGCGAGTGAGGTTCAGGCGCTTTCTGATGATGGCAACGAGCACGTAGACCGAGACAGCGATCCAGATTTGCGACTTCACCGCGTTTTCCGAGGTCCCGAAGAATGCTTTTACCCGCAAATGCATTTTGATCCAACGAAAGAAGAGCTCGACCTGCCACCTGGCCTTGTACAGGGAACAGATGCTCAGGGCAGGAAGCGCCGTGTTGTTGCTGATGAACAGCAGGCGTTTGCCGGTCTCGGGATCCTTGTAACGAATGCCGCGAAACGGATCCGGGTAATCCTTCGCGGACTGATATCCCTGCAGCACGAGCGTCTGATCGAAAATCACACCCGTGGACCGATCGGTTGGTCGCGAATAGCGACGCTGGGCATCCATGTTGCGCTTCGCCCGGGTCACAAAGAAGCTGCCCGCCTGATGCAGCCGGTACAGCCGTTGGAAATCGATGTAGCCGCGATCCATGACGTAGAAGGCGCCGGCTTCCGGAATCAATTGATCGAGGATGTTCACGTCGTGCAGCTTGCCGTCGCTGATATGGATAAAGCTCGGGATATTGCCCCGCAAATCCAGCAGCGTGTGCATCTTCACCGCCGCCTTGGTGGTTCGAAACGGCGCCCACGGAAACAGCGAGAGCGACAAATCGATTGTGGTCGAGTCCAGCGCGTAGGCCGTGTTGGCCAGATCGACACCAAAAGGCTCGTTGATGTACAGCTTGCGGGCGATGCCGATCAGCCGTTGCGCGAAGTCGGCATAGATCCGCCAGTCTCGCGTCGCGTTCGCATTGGCGAGCGTATTGCGCGAGACCTGGCCCCGAATCCCCATGTGGTAGAGCTTCTCGTTCTGCGAACGCAAACAGGCCTCGATGTCCCGCAGACTCTCGCGAAACGTCAGCTGGGCGAACGCCATGCACAAGTACTGGTCCATGCAGGTGAAGCTCTGGACCTTGTGGTTCCCGCTGTATCGAGCAACGCAGCGCTCGAATACCATCGGCGGCAAATGCCCCATGAGCTGTGCGAAGATCAGTTTTCCCGTGTGCATCGTCCCAGCTCCAGGCGGTTATTCCTGAGCCGACAATGGCACCGATATGACCTGAAATCGTTAACACCTCGGAAAACACCTTTTTCGCTTGGTCCTCAGTTGGTTACGCATGCTTAGTTCATCAACGTTGGGACAGGCCTGACCCAATATAAATACCGAAAAGCTAAATTGACGATGCAAGCAATTAGAAAAATACTGCTGGTCTTTGGTACTCGCCCTGAAGCCATAAAAATGGCATCCGTTGTTCGTGCCCTAAGCCAAGCGAAACAATGGGAGGTTAAAGTTTGCGTAACCGCACAACATCGGCAGATGTTGGACCAGGTTTTGGACTTGTTCAACATCAAGCCAGATTTCGATCTTAACCTGATGAAACCAAGCCAAGACCTGACCGACATCACCAGCAATGTCTTGATCGGCATGCGCGATGTGTTCGATCAATGGAAACCGGATATGGTGTTTGTGCATGGTGACACCACCACAGCAATGGCGGCCAGCCTTGCTGCGTTTTACGCAAAGATTCCCGTTGCTCATGTAGAGGCAGGGCTCAGAACAAATGACATTTACTCCCCTTGGCCGGAAGAGATGAACAGGAGAATAGTGGGGCGTGTGTCTTCACTGCACTTCGCGCCAACCGATACTGCCCGCGCCAACTTGTTGGCAGAAGGTTGCGCAGAAAACTCCATCCACGTTACCGGCAACACGGTTATTGATGCGCTGTTGAAGGTGGTAGAAAGGTTTAATAACGATTCAACACTCAACCTGCAACTACGTAAGCGTTTCTCATACCTGCAGGAAGATAAACGCCTGATATTGGTTACCGGACACCGTCGAGAAAACTTCGGCCAAGGCTTTGAAAATATATGCAAAGCGCTGAGCAAAATCGCCAAGCGTGACGATGTGGAAATCGTCTATCCGGTGCATCTTAATCCCAAAGTACAAGAACCTGTGCGCAGGATATTAGGTAATTGTCCGCGTATCCATTTGATCGAGCCTCTGGATTACCTGCCTTTTGTCTATCTGATGAATCGCGCATATGTACTCTTAACCGACTCGGGCGGCATACAAGAGGAGGCGCCCTCACTAGACAAGCCCGTGTTGGTCATGCGTGATACTACAGAACGACCGGAGGCGGTTGCTGCTGGTACGGTCAAACTGGTGGGGACTGATGCTGAGCGAATAGTTTCTGAGATAACGCGCCTGTTAGATGATCAGCAGGTATACCAACGCATGTCAAATACCCATAATCCTTACGGAGATGGCCATGCGGCGGAGCGTATCTCGGCAATCATAGCGGGCCATCCATGATCGGTACACTCGCCACAGCTCATGCCAGGCTTAAGGCTTCGCCTTTGGCACGGCGCTTCTTGGGCGGCGCTGCATGGAGCGTCTTGGGTTCTGTGGTGTCAAGTGGTGTCACTTTG
>JAKALI010000301.1 GCA_021813195.1 Pseudomonadota bacterium | reverse complement strand
CGAAGACTCGAAGGCGATCTTCGAGCACCTCAAAGGAGAAGGCCTCGTCAATGCGCAAGGCAAGGTGCAGGACGAGCTCCGCAAGGCCCTGAAGGAGAACACGCTCACTCTGCCGGAGCGCTTCGCGCCCCATGCCACTCAGGTTCGGGAAATCCTGCGCAAGCTTGCTGGCCGCCTCGAGATCAAAGATGCCGACGCCAAGAAGACCATTCGCACCCGGCAGGCCGTGCTGGACAGCCCCGAGTTCAAGGAGCTGTGGGACCGCATCAAGCACAAGACGACCTACCGAGTGGAGTTTGATAACGAAAAGCTGATTGCCAGCTGCGCATCATCGCTCCGCGATGGCCCGGCTATCAGCAAGGCGCGTATCCATGTCCGCAAGGCCGATCTCGCAATCGGCAAAGGCGGCGTCATTGCCGGCGATCCGACCAGCACCAACTACATCACGCTGGACGAGAACGACATCGAGCTGCCCGACCTGCTCACGGATCTGCAGGACAAGACCCACCTCACCCGCCGCAGCATCGTGCGCATTCTGAAGGAGAGCGGGCGCCTCGACGACTTCAAGCGCAACCCGCAGGAGTTCATCGAGATTGCCGCCGAATGCATCAACCGCACCAAGCGCCTCGCGCTGGTCGACGGCATCAAGTATCAGCGTCTCGGCGACGACAAGTTCTACTGCCAGCAACTCTTCAAGAGCCAGGAACTGGTGCGCTTCATGAAGAATGCTGTCGCGTCGAAGCGGTCCGTCTACGAATACGTTGTCTATGACTCGGAGACCATCGAGCGGCCGTTCGCCGAGGCGCTAGAAGCCAACGATGCCGTGCGCGTCTACGCCAAGCTCCCGCAGTGGTTCAAAGTGCCCACCCCGCTCGGTTCATACAATCCCGACTGGGCCGTGCTGATCGAGAAGAACGGAACCGAACGGCTCTACTTCGTCGTCGAAACCAAGGGCAGCCTGTTCAAGGACGATCTCCGCGACAAGGAAGCAGCCAAGATCGCCTGTGGCAAAGCGCACTTCGCCGCGATTGCCGAGGCTGACAATCCGGCGCGGTTTGTGCAGGCGACATCGCTGGAAGAGGTGCTCAAGATGTGAGCGCTGGTCCTTTTGACCGATCCCATCAGGAGCACTGTGTCCGGTTGCTTCTTGCATCACGCACTCGGTTTTTCGCACTCTCGCGCAATCGCACGACCCGACGCGCGGCACCAAGTTGATATCAGGTTCAGCGCTCGACTAGCTAGATGCCCTCTGGCAAAAGGCCTACATTAAGTCATTGATTTATCAGGCTTTGATCACCACGCCTGGCCAGGACTGCAAAAGCTTAATCCAGCCCCCGCAACCACCGATGCAGCCACCCCAGTTCTGGGGGTGTTCTCGACCAGAAGCGCGGCCAAGTTGCCGACCACTCGCAATTCAACCGGTGCGGGCCGCTCTGTCGGCGTGACCACGATATGGTCGATCAGGTCCCTCAGGATCGTGATCGCCTCCAGTGATGCTGCGTCACCCTTGGTGAGCGCCTCGTGGATCTGCGCCACCTTGGCGCGGTAGCGATCCGCGGCATTCGGGTGCAGTGAAACAGGGGACGTGTTGTCGCCCTCCGCCAGCTCCGCCTCGATCCGCTTCTGCTCGGTCTGCAGCTCGACGATCTGCTGAACGATCGCCTTTCGGTCGATGTTATCCTCGTTCATGATCACCTCGAGCACGCGCTTGAGCTTGCGCTCGACCGCCGCCAGATCGCGCGTCAGGCCGCTGCGTCGCTTCCGATGATCATTCAGAAGCCGCTCACGCTCGAGGCGATAGGCCTCGACGGCCTCGGCCACAACGTTCGGCGCCAGTAGGTGATTTCGCAATGCGGCGAGAACGCGCGCCTCGACCTCGCCCGTCTTCACCGTTCGGGTGTTGCTGCAGGCGCCAGAGTTCTGCAGTGTCGAGCAGCGCATACGCTCGTCCTGGACGACGATGTAGCTGCCTTCGCAGCAGCCGCATTTGAGCAGCCCCGACAGTAGCCGCTTCGGCCGCCGGCGATGGTGCAGTTGTGGACCTCCACGAGCTGAGCGGCGGGCCTGCACCTTGGCCCAGGTCTCCTCGTCGATCAGCCGCAGCTCCGGTACATCCTGCCGAAGCCAATCGCCTTCCGGGTTCTCTCTGGCGACCCGCTTGCCTGTGGCCGGATCCTTCACGAACCTCTGGCGGTTGTAGACGATGGTGCCGCGATAGAGCTCGTTATTGAGGATGCCGTTCAATCGCTTCGGATTGCCGAGTAGCGCCGAGGCGTTCCACCGGCCCCCGCGCGGACTGGGAACACCCTCCCTGTTGAGATCGCCGACGATCGCGATCGGGCCTTTGCCCTCGGCGTACTCGGCGAAGATCCTCCGGACGATCGCTGCATCCTGTTCATTGATCGTGCGCTGACCGCGATCGTCACTCTTGACGATGTCATAGCCGTAGCTCCTCCCTCCAGGAATACGGCCAGCCTTGACGCGCCCTACTTGCCCGCGGCGTGTCTTTTGTGCGAGGTCCTTGAGAAACAGCGCCGCCATCGTGCCCTTGAGGCCGACGTGGATCTCCGAGACCGCTCCGTCGGCAAGCGTCTCAATGCGGATGCCATGAAACGACAGCCTCTCGTAGAGCGCAGCGATATCGGCCTGACTTCGCGACAGCCGATCGAGGCTCTCGGTGACGATCACATCGAGCTTGGCGGACTCAGCATCGGTCAAGAGCGATTGCAGCCCCGGTCGGTTGATCGTCGAGGACCCAGAGATCGCCGCGTCCTGGTAGACACCAATCACGGCCAGGCCGCGAGCCTCGGCGTACTTTCGCGCGAGATGGACCTGATCTGCGATCGACCGCTCGTCCTGGAGATCGCTTGAGAAACGGGCATAGATGGCGGCGCGCATGCTGGCCTCCTCGCTCAAGTGTCGGCCGGCAGCGTGGGCGGCTTGAAATCTTATGCCGCTTGGTCAGTCCCCATGCCGGCGAACATGATGAGACGGACCATGGCCAGCTGCGCCAGACTTATCCGCGCCCTCGGCTGCCCGCCTCTCGTTGGCATTATCCTCCCGCGCCGCCTGTCGCGCAAGAACAAGCGCAAGTTCTCGGATGCTCCTGAGGGCAAGCTCGGCGCGAGCACAAGGTGTCGAGCCCGCCGACTCGGCAGTGAGAGCCGGACTATCGATCGAGGTCCAATCCGTTGTGAGCTTGTTCGGCATATGTCGCGGCCTCGCGGGCTGCAGCAACCGCGTAAGAGCAGCCGGTTGCGCCCGATCAGCCTGATCGCGCGACACGACGTCGGGAAGGAGGGATCGCGGTGAACAGGGTGTAATGGCGCGCAGCGCGGTGCGCCGGATCGCGATGCGCTCAACGCGGCTTTGCAAGAATATCCACCGCCTCGATGCAACTGCGGCCGGCGTACTTCGGCCGCCGCGTTACGACTACGCGCAGCCGCGCCGGGATCTTATCGAGCCGTTCGGACACATCCTCACCGATGTTGTGCAGAGCACCACCGCAGCACGGACAGGCCTTGGCCTCGGGTTCGATGACGATCTCCTGGCGCGGCGGATGGGCAGGAAGATGACCGCGATTGGCGCGGCGAGCTTTCGTGCCCTCAGTCCTGACGATGCTGTCGGCCTTTTCCGCAGCGGCATCCCCTCCGCAGCGGCATCCCCGATGCCATTCTGCGTCTCGACATCCTCCTGGGCCAGCTCGATCTGCTCATCGCTGATGCGCTCCGAGCGACGGCCAAACTGCGTGCGGTGCTTGGGCATGGGCGTTCTCCTCGAAAGCCCGGCCGAGATAAACCGATTCTAAGACCCTCACCTGTCCACCCCGAGGGGTGCAGTCCAATTGACAGTCAAGTACGGCCATCAAACTGGAGGTTCAGCCTGTGCGCACCTCGACCGCGTGCACGGTCGGCAGCGTGACGACAGCGTCGAGGCCATGAGGCGTGCGATTGACGAGAACCACGTCTCCGCCATGCGCGCGCACGATACTCCTGGCGACCGTCAACCCGAGGCCGTGGCCGCCGGTGGCGCGCCCGCGGGACGCCTCGACGCGATAAAACGGTTCGAACACGGCTTCGAGGTTGTCGGCAGAGATACCGGGGCCCTCGTCCCTGATGACAATGCGAATCCCGTCACTACCGGCAGACGCCTCGACGACGGCCGAGCCAGCGTATCTCACGGCATTCTGCACGAGGTTGGTCAGCGCACGTTTCAGCGCGAGGTGCCGCCCCCGGATCACGAGATTGCGGGGTGCTCGCACTTCGACATTTTGCCCTGCATCGGCGGCATCGTCCGCGATGGTCTGCAGGACAGCGCTTATGTCGACGTGCTCGACCGCCTCTGCTTCCTTGTCGGTCCTGAGGAATTCGAGCACCGCATCGATCATCTGCTCCATCTCGTCGAGATCGGTCTCGATGCTCCGGCGGGTCTCGCGATCCTGCATTCGCGCGGACCGCAGCCGGAGCCTCGTCAGCGGCGTGCGCAAGTCGTGACTGACGGCAGCAAGCATCTGCGTGCGAGCTGTCATCAGCCCGCCTATGCGATGCTGGAGTTCGTTGATCGCTGCGGCGAGCGTGCGGACCTCGCGGGTCCCTGTCTCCGGAAGTTGGGCATTGTGCGAGGTTTGGAAGAGCTGCCTTGCCCCTGAAGCGAGCTGGTCCAGCGGGCGGGTTAGCCATCGGCCCATAAGGATTGAGATCGCGATGATCCCGAGCGCTCCGAGGCCCGCGGAGAGGAGAATGCTCGGGGATGCCGTTCGCGTGGCCAGGACTTTCACCAGCGTCACGTTGAGCCAGCTGCCGTCGGCCAGCGCCAAAGACAGCAAAGTGGTGTGATGGTCGTTGCCATCGCGGGTGCTGCCATGCTCGACGGGACCGACGCGGGTCGAGCCGACGATCAGCCCGCCACTAGCGAGCATCGGAACGCGCAGAATCAAATGGTCGCGGAGTGCAACCGTCTCGCTGTCGAGAGAGCCGCCGGCGGTTGCCAACGGTTCGCGCGCCCAATGCAGCTCGATCGGTCCGCCGGAGAGCCTGTGTGCCGCCTCGTCGCGTATCGACGGCTCGAGTGTCGTGATGGTGTCCGACAGGAAGATCAGCCGATCGGCCAGCCGCTCGATGTTGCCGATCGCAACTTCGCGCTCGATGCCCTTTTGATACAGGTAGTGCGCGAGTCCGAGGATCGTGCCGAGGCCGAACAGCAGTACGATGATCGTTCGGCCGGCAATCGTATCGCTCACCCACCTCATCGGAGCGTCACGGCTGGCACGAACATGTAGCCGGCTCCCCGCACGGTCTTGATGAGGCCGTCGCTGTCATCCGAGGAGCCGAGCTTGCGCCTCAGGCGGCTGACCTGGATGTCGATGCTGCGGTCAAACGCCTGCGCTGGACGGTTGCGGGCCACCTCAAGGAGATGTTCGCGCGAAAGGACACGCTGTGGGGCCTCCAGGAATGCGAGCAGGAGATCGTATTCGCCAACCGACAGATCGATGATCACACCCTCTGGGTTGCGTAATTCGCGCCGCGCCGCGTCAAGGCGCCAGCCGTCGAAGGCGAACGACCGCTTCCGGTCTCCGGGCACGGCTCCGCTCGACATGCGCGCCCGCCTCAAGAGCGCCTTGATGCGGGCCAGCAGCTCATTCGGGCCGAACGGTTTCGACATGTAGTCGTCCGCACCCATCTCGAGGCCAACGATGCGGTCGGTCTCGTCACCCCGAGCGGTCAGCATCATGATTG
>JAKALI010000300.1 GCA_021813195.1 Pseudomonadota bacterium | reverse complement strand
GCATTTCACGCCGATTGAGGTTTCAGCGGAAGTCTTTTCCTGGGATCCGGTCTGATGGGTAAGCGCAGCCGAAAAATCAGTTCCAACATCGCCTGGAGCACGTCCGATAGGATATGCGTGCGCGGGCTCGACCTGCCGAATGAGATTCTGGGCCATATGAACCTGGGCGATCTGGCCTTTCTGCAACTCACTGGCCGCCAGGCCACGCCCGAGGAAAGTCGGGTGTTCAACGCGATCGTCATTACACTCGTGGAGCACGGCATCACACCGTCCGCACTCGCCGCGCGGATGACCTACATGGGAGCGCCGGAATCGCTGCAGGCTGCGGTCGCGGCGGGGCTCTGTGGGCTGGGCACGGTATTCGTCGGCTCGATGGAAGGTGCCTCAAAGATGCTGTACGAGGCGCTGCCGCAGGACAAGCTGGGCACCTGCGCAGATCTGGGTGCTATCGCCGCTGAAACGGTCGAAAAATTCCGCGCCCGCAAGACGATCGTGCCGGGGTTGGGCCACCCGGTGCACAAGCCGGTCGATCCCCGCTCGCCGCGACTGTTCCAGATTGCCGCGGAAAACGGCAAATCAGGCGAATATATCGAACTGATCCAGAAGATTCAGGCCGTTGCCGAAGAGAAGTCCGGCAAGCTGCTGCCGATCAACGCTACCGGCGCCATCGGCGCGATCTGCTGCGAATTCGGCTTCCCATGGAAGATCGTGCGCGGCTTCGGCGTGATGGCGCGTGCGATTGGGTTGGTGGGCCATATCCTCGAGGAAAGCGAGAACCCGATCGCCTATGAGATCTGGCAGCGCGCCGAAGAAGAGATCCTGGAGACCAGCGGCCCCGAAACGCACAAGGCGATGTAACGGATGCAGGCATCTCTTCCCGACACGCATAACGATCTGCGCGACGCGCCGCGGGCGCTCTGCGCGCAGTTTGGGCCCGAATACCACCGCCGGCATGCCGGGCGTAAACCCCGACGGGGTAGTAACGAACGAGTTATCGTCCGCCATCGTCGACGGCATGGCCGCGTTTACCAGCCGAAAAAGATACTGTTCGTCGACGATCTACCGCGAACACGTAATATGAAGATCATGCGTCAGGTGCTGCGAGTGGTGTTCGAGAACCAGGATGCTTGCGATCTTTTCGCTCTAGCCAATCCCGAAGCAGTTGACAGGCTTCGCGAGAAACTCGGCAACGTGTGTTCGGTCGGAGGGGCTGCGACCCGGCGGTGATGGCGAAGAATGGCGGCTTCAGTCTGGTCACGGACTTGGCGTCAGAAGAATGATTGAGGGAGGCATAGGATGGCGATGGATCCAATTCTTTCAGAGCAGCGCAAGCAAGCGATGCGAGCCGCTGGTTTTTGGAACGATCAGACGCTGCTTGAGGCTTTTTCCAAGACGGTCAGGGATGATCCAGGACGGATAGCGGTTGTAGGCTACGAAGCTGCGTCCAACCGACATACCCTACTGACATACGGCGAACTGCAGCAAACTGCCGATCGAATCGCAGCTAATTTGCTGCGGCTCGGTGTCAAGCCCGGCGAAGTGGTGTCGTACCAGTTACCGAATTGGTGGCAATTCGTGGCCCTTCACCTCGCGCTGCTGCGGATCGGCGCGGTCACAAATCCAATCATGCCGATTTTCCGCGATCGCGAAATGGAATTCATGCTAGCTTTGGCTGAGACGCGCATGCTGATTGTTCCGCAGCGATTTCGTGATTTCGATCACGCCGCAATGGCGGACCGCCTCAAGGCCAGGGTGCCCACACTTGAGCACATTGTTGTCATCGGTTCCGGCGACGATCGCGACTTCGAGGCAGTGCTGAATTCGCCCGGAAAGCGGGTTGAGGCAGCGACCGCCGCCTCGGCCGATGATGTCGTGCAATTGCTTTATACGTCGGGCACAACCGGTGAGCCCAAGGGAGTGATGCACACAAGCAATACCTTACTTAATAGCGTGCGATATTTCGAGGATCGCGTCCACCTCACAGCCAACGACGTCGTGCTGATGGCCTCGCCAATGGCCCATCAGACCGGTTTTCTCGTTGGCCTGCTTCTGCCGTTGTATCTTGGAGGACGAGTCGTTCTTCAGGATATCTGGAATCCAGCCAAGGCCGCAGACATCATCGAGACAGAACGTGTAACGATGACCATGGCGTCTACACCGTTTCTGGCGGATTTGACCGCGGAGGCCGAACTCCGACCCAAGGCCATGAAGTCCTTGCGGACTTTTGTTTCGGCAGGCGCACCGATTCCTCGCGTTCTGGTACGCCGGGCAACCGAGAATCTTGGCGCGCACATCATTTCGGGATGGGGCATGACGGAAAATGGGCTGGTGACGACCACTAAGCTTGATGATCCGCCCGAAAAGGTCTTCGAGACCGATGGTTGTCCAAGCCAGGGGATGGAAGTCAGGACCGTCGATGACGGGGGAAAGGTCCTGCCTCACAACGAAGAGGGCCGGCTACAAGCGCGGGGTCCCGGCACCTTTGTAGGCTATCTCAAGCGGCCGCATCTCTATGCCGTCGATCGGGATGGCTGGTTTGAGACAGGAGATCTCGCCCGCAAAGACGAGGACGGCTACATTCGTATCACGGGGCGCACCAAGGACATCGTCATCCGCGGCGGCGAGAACGTTCCCGTGATCGAGATTGAGCAGTTGATGTATCGCCATCCCGCCGTGCAGGAAGTCGCGATTGTTGGCGTGCCGGATGAGCGCTTGGGCGAGAGGGCCTGTGCCTGCGTGGTGCTGCGCGAGGGAGCTTCGCTTACCTTGGCTGATCTGTCAGGCTACATGGCGGAGAATACTGTGGCTAAAAACTACTGGCCGGAACGCATTGAGGTGCTCGACGCCTTGCCTAAAACACCAAGCGGCAAGGTGCAGAAGTTCAAGCTTCGCGAGATCGTCAACGCTGCAAAGTGAATTCTCGGCTGATGCAGGCTGCATAAGATGCCATCGACGGGCGCGCGCGGACCCGCAGCGGATATATCGGCATGTCAATCGGCTCGCAAAATTGCCCCTCGATTGGAGTCCAAAGCTGACCCCCTTGTCGTAGACAAGGATGCGCGCTCGCGCGTCGCCGCAGCTGGTCGGGGTTGCGGCGGCGACGCGCGTGCGGGGTCGTTGCCGCAATCGTCAGACGCGGTGCTTGAAGCGCCAGCTCTCGTTGCCGGTCTCGACGATGTCGCAGTGGTGGGTCAGACGGTCGAGCAACGCGGTCGTCATTTTCGGATCGCCGAACACGCTCGGCCATTCGCCGAAGGCAAGGTTGGTCGTCACCATCACGGACGTGCGTTCTTAGAGCTTCCGCGACGAATGCCTGAACGAGCACATGTTCCGAGGATTGCCAGAGGCCCGTCGGATCATCGAAGAATGGCGGCGGGACTGCAACGCCCAGCGCCCTCACACGAGCCTCGGCGGTCTCACGCCTGCCGAGTTCGCAGCCCGGTCCCGCAAGGACCATAACCAGAACCGAGTCTGGTTATGGTCCTTGCGGGGGGAAGGTCAATGGTCCACAAAATTTCTTCTGCTTTCCGACGTGCCATCGCCCGCGAACCGCTATGAATTAAGTCGAACATGTGTTAGAATTCTTATGTTGGCGCTGCGATTTGTGGGGTTATGGTCACCATTGCAAACGGAGAGCCGGGGTTCGGAGAATTTACCGCGGGGGAAGACGCGAAAAGGCTTGGATAACGATCGCGAGCGTCCTTCCCTCAATTGAGCGACCTGTTTCGCGCGAGCGCTGATGTATAACTTTTCGATCTCGATCAAGCGTAAGGGTGCAGGTGCAGAAGACTACCGCGAATGTCGCTTGTCTTGCGGCGCGATGATCGATTTTATCCTTCCTTATCACGTCGCCGAGGTCGCTGACTGGCCACGGGTTCCGCACGTCAACGACGTTAGTCCGGCAAAGACAGATTCGGCGCTAGCAACTCAGTCCCTGATCTCGGTGAGCGGGATATCTTCCACAGTCTCGCCACGCGACGGAGCGCATATTGTAGCGCGAACAGCCGAGCCCTCGCGTCTTCACCAAGTGCGGAGAATTCAACCAGAGCGTTGCCACGTGAATGCATCGACGGTCTGCTTGATATTCGCTCGCCGTTCCTCGAATTTTTGTCCGCTCGTGAGCGGCACGTACGACGCTGTGTCAGGTTTGCCGAGCGGGCGAGACTGTCGAGCGCAACGCGGTTGTAGCGTTGGTGGAGCACGAGCAAGCAATCGAAAACTAAAATGCAAAACGGGGAGTGACGAATATGGATCTCAATCTGAAGCGCAAATCGGTCGTCGTCACTGGCGGCGGCTCCAACATTGGCCGGGCGATTGTACTAGCGTTTGCGGCTGAGGGCGCCAACATCACGGTTGGCGATCTCGACCAGGCGCAGGCTGAGAAAGTTGCCGACCTTGCGCGGAAGAACGGCGCTGCCAGCGTTCAGATAATCAAGACCGACGTGACCGATTTTGATCAGGTGAAGACTATGTTCAAGGCCGCGATTGACAAGCATGGCACGGTTGATGTGCTGGTCAACAACGTTGGCTGGGATCAGTTGATGTTTTTCACTCAGACGACGCCCGAGTTCTGGCAGAAGATCATCCAGATCAATTATGTTGGCGTGCTTAACTGCACCAAATGTGCGCTCGATATCATGATTCCGAAGAGCACCGGCGCTATCGTGTCGATAAGTTCTGACGCAAGCCGATCGGGCGAGCCGCGCGAGGCGGTCTATGGTGGTGTTAAGGCCGCGGTCAATTCTTTCATGAAGACCATTGCGAAAGAGAACGGCCGCTATGGTATCCGCTGCAATGTCGTTTGTCCTGGCGTCACTGTTCCCGTGGCTACGGAAGAGGTTGGCACCAATAGCATGTGGACAAAACCAGATTCAATGTTCACGGCGGAGCAATTCGAGAAGGTTGCCAAGGCGCTGCCGCTGCGTAAGCTCGGTCGCCCGAATGATATTGCCAACGCCGTAGTGTTCCTGTCGTCCGCCGCTGCAGGTCACGTCACCGGCCAGGTCCTGTCGGTATCAGGCGGATACACCATGATAGGTTGAGTTTGGCTATTAATTCGTCAAAAATGGGGTTCCATCGTGTCTGAAAAAGAGATCATATACGACGTCAAGGACTACGTCGCGACCATCACCATCAATCGGCCAAAGACCCTCAATGCCTTTACCGGCGATAACATCGTAGAGATGGAGCGGCTGATCCTCAAGGCAACCGCCGACAAGAAAGTTGGCGTCATCGTCCTCACCGGCGCCGGCGAGCGCGCGTTCTGCGTCGGCGGCGACGTCAATTGGGAGAAGGACGCCGGCGGCAAGAGTGGCCTGCAGGATCTGGACTTCAAGTTCAACCGCCTGATCGTCGAATGCCCCAAGCCGGTGATCGCGCGCGTCAGCGGCTATGCCATCGGCGGCGGCCACCACATCGCCTACTTCTGCGACTTCACCATCGCGGCCGACCACTCCATCTTCGGCCAGAACGGCCCGCGCGTCGGCTCGCCGGCCGGGGGCTACATCGTCTCGCACTCGGCCAACGTGCTCGGCCACAAGCGGGCGCGCGAACTGTGGATGCTGTGCCGGCGCTACTACGCGCAGCAGGCGCTGGACTGGGGGCTTGTCAACTCGGTGGTGCCGAAGGAGAAGCTCGACGAGGAAGTGCGCAAGTTCGCCGACGAACTGCTTTCGCTCAGCCCGACCTGCCTGCGCATCATCAAGCGATCCTTCTACTACCACATGCAGCCCATCATGG
>JAKALI010000299.1 GCA_021813195.1 Pseudomonadota bacterium | reverse complement strand
AAGGCCAACGCCGAGCCAAGCGAAGATCACCCCGAGCATCAGGAACGGGGCGGCTGCGATGTTTCGTAGTGCTTTCATCGGGGCCTCCATGCCGGGAAGGACAATAGCCCTGCCACCTGACCGAGTGTCAACGCCAGATCGCAGGGCGTCCCCTGCAAACTCGCCGGTTGAGTAAGCGACTCAAAATATTGGAGAAATCCGGATGGTTGCCGCTGTCTTCAGGAAAGACCCGCTATTCTTCCAGCGCCTTGCCAAATCCAGCGGCCTCTACGCCGGGAATCTGGACGGCGATTGGGGCCCGCTGACGCAGGGCGCGGCCGATGCGTGGGACAAACTGGCCGCGGCCACGGCGAAGACCTATGGCACGTTCGATGCCCGAACCGAGGGGAACATTGCCTCCCTCGTTCCCAAGGCACAGCGGGCCGCTCGTCAGTTCCTGGTGGCGGCGAGGGCGTTCCCCTACACCGTGAAAATACTCTCTGGTGGGCGCACCTACGCCGAGCAAACGGCCATCTACGCGCAGGGCAGGACCAAGCCCGGCAAGGTCGTGACGAACGCGCCGGCCGGCTCGAGCAACCACAATTTCGGCATCGCCTTCGACGTCGGGATATTCGACGGCAACACCTACTTCACCGGGGCCACGAAGGCCCAGACCGACGCCTACCTCAACCTGCGGAAGCTGACCAAGCCTGCCGTCCTCGAGCTGGACTGGGGCGGGGACTGGCGCTCGAGCAAGGACTACCCGCATTACGAACTTCACACCGGCATGACCGTGAAGCAGGTCCGCGCCTCGCTGGAGAGCGGGAAAGCCTACGTCTAACGCATCTATCCTCAAATCTCGGAGACTCCCATGTTTCTTTCGCTGCGCTTTGCGGTTCCGGCGGTCATGCTGGCCGCTTTCTTCGCCGCCTATATCCTCGGGCCTGTCGTGCCGCTCGTGATTGCGATTGCGCTGCTCACGTATGCCTACTTCCCGCTCAAGCGAACGCGGTGGCTGCCATCGGGCGTATTCGTTCTGGTGCTGTCGCCGGGACGCGCCTTCGCCGCCGAGATCAACATCGGGCAGGCGCTCAACGGCAGCTTGCAGGAAATCATCAACGCCACGGTCACGGCACTGATCGCCGCGCTCGTCGGCTGGGTTGCCGTCGTCGTCAAGAATAAATTCAACATCGACATCGAAGCCAAGCACCGAGAAGCGCTCACGGTCTTCCTGAACCCGCACGCCTCGGGCCTGGTCGCCGCCGGCGCCGTCAAGCTCGAGGGCGTGAAGGTCGAGGTCCAGAACGAGGCGCTGGCGTCGGCCGCCAATAGCGCGCTCTCGGCCATCCCGGCCGCGCTGGCGTTCTTTGGTCTGACCCCGGCCAAGATCCAGAGCATGATTGTCGACATGCTGCCGAAGCAGCCGGCGGTGGCGCAGGCGCAGGCCGTCGCCATCGACGTCGCCAACCCTGCCACGCCGAGCACGGCCGGCTGATGCCGTCCATCGCCAAGGCGCTTGCAGCGTTTTTCGGACTTCTCCGCGACCTGCTCGGATTGAAGCAGCGCGAGGAATACCGGCAGGCGGGCCGCGACGAGGTGGCAGCCAAGACCAATGCCGAAACCGTGGAGATCAAGGATGCGGTGGACAGCGTTCCTCGCCCTTCCGATGACGCTGTTGCTGACAGCCTGCGCAACGGGCGGTTTTGAGCGCACCGTCGTCGTCAAGTTTGTCTGCCTGCAAGAAAAGGATTACGACGCCAAAACGCAGGAGCGGGCCTTGAAGGAATACGAAGCCCTGCCAGCCGGATCAGCGCTCCGGCTGTTCATTGGCGACTACAAACATCTACGAGACCAAGTGAGGAAGTGCCGGGAGAAAGCGAGCCCGGTTCCGAACGGCTGACATATTCGAGCATCCGAGTGACACCAGCAACATTGTCGCCGATGCGACCAAGTAAGGTATTGCATGGATGGCACAGTAGGCCGCGGACGCGCCCGGTCTCGTGACAGTGGTCTACGCAAAGTTTCTTATGGCGCATCTCTGATGCTGGGAAGAAACAGAGGGCGCACTTGTGGTTTTGCGCTTCCGATATCTGTTCGAATTGGTCTTGCGTTATGCCGTACTTACTTTCCAGCATTTTGCTACGACCATAGCGGTAGTTTTTCTTCTTACTTTTTCTGTTCCAAGCGCGGATCTTTTCCAGATTTTCGGGTCTCTTTTTGTACTCCAGTTGCTTTTCTTTGCGGCAAGACTTGCACTCGCCGCGATACCCATCTTTGTAATATTTGTCTTTTTGGAAGCAGGAGACCGGAAGCGGGACTAGGCAACACGAGCAATATTTGATTTCCATGGGTCAGCCTTCTCAATGGTTGGTTCATTGGGTGGGTTAGAGGCGGTGCACCGTTGACGCGGTGTGCCGCCTTGCCTTTGAGGATAACTGATTTGGTGGAGTACGAGAACAAAAAGGCGGGCGTCCACCAGTGGATCAGACCGGTGAACGCCCTGACCTACGCCGAGAGCAAATCTCGGCACAGGCTGGGGTGACCCTAGCGAACGGCGGTTCATAGGGGATTAATGGAAATGACGACTTACCAGTGGGTGACGCTGGCGCTGGGCGCGCTCGGCTTCGTCGGGACGTGGATTCTTGGCGCATTCTACCTCGGCCGCGCCGTCGAGCAGATGCAGGCGGCCATCAAGAAATACATCGACGACGAGCGCGACAAACTCTTCGAGCGGATGGAAGAGATGGAGGCGCGGTTCGCCGCCGAGCAGAAATCCCAAGATCACAATTTCGGAGAAGTGGGTCACGCCATGCGCGCTCATATCGCCCAGGTTGAGGACAGAATCCGCGAGGTCGAGATTTGGGGACGTGACAACTACGTCCAGAAATCCGAGTTCGAGAAGGCAACCGACCGGCTCACCGATGCGATCAAGGACATGGGCGCTGATATCAAAGCCGACATTCGCGAATTGAACGCGAAGATCGACGCGAAGCACTGATGCCGACCGCGGAAGGAAGGCAGTGCCGTGCAATCACGTTCCTGCTGGGCGCCATCGTCTTCCTCGCCATCTTCGTTGGCTGGAGCGTTCTGAGGCTGGTGGGGCTGGCATGATCGTCATCGCATCGCTCGCCTCGCTGCTGGCCACGATCTGGACCGCCATAGTCATCGTCTTCGCCGACGGCATGCCCGCTGTATCCGGCATGCAGCCGCACGCAACCATCTTCGCAGCGTGGGCCGTCGTGTCCGTGCTGTGGATCGCCGCTGTACTCTGAAATTCACCAATCCGCCGGTTCGTCCAGCCCGGCGGTCAGTTCGCCTGTCTTGGCGAACGCCTCCCCCAGACTGGCCCGGCGTGTCACAGCGCCGGGCTTTTTCTTTGAACATGGAGACCACGATGCTTCGCAAACTTCTTGCGGCGGCCTTCCTTGCGTTGCTGTCGACCAATGCGCTCGCCGCCAGCGCCTACATCTCGGAATACACCTCGCTCGGGCAGACGTCGTCCGGCGTGGCCACGGCGCAGATCGCAACGCTGCCGCCAATGGCAGACCAGAAGGTGACCTTTACCGGCACGCCGGGATCCTCCGCGGCGTTCAACGCCAAGACCAGGTTCATCCGCATCACCTGTGACGCGGCCTGCTCGATCAACATGGCCGGAACGGCGACGACATCCAACGCGCGGCTCGCCGCCGATGTTGTCGAGTATTTCGCCGTCCAGCCCGGGGCCGTCCTCTCAGTGATTGCCAATCCATGAGGGCGACCATCGCAATCCTGATGCTGATCGCGTCTCTCGCGGTCGCACACGCCTTCAGCCTCGGGCTCGGCAACCGCTTCGGCAAGCTCGGCAGCATCTCAAAGGTCGGGCCACCGAAGTGCATCCCCGGCGAAGCCACCGGGGAAATGGATTTCTCAGTCTGCAGCAACATCGCCATCACGGCCGCTCTTTGGTGAAGGGACCAACCATGCGCAAATACCTGTTTCTCATAGCGGCGTCGCTGGCGCTGATTGCTTCGCCTGCCGGAGCCGACTGGACCGGCAAGGACGCGGCTGGCAACACCATCACGTTCTCCAACTCGGTGGATTGCACCAGCGGCACCTGTATCCCGATCGCGGCCCTTGTGAACGCGGCCGGCGCCACGCTCTACGGCACGGCGGGCTCGTCAAATGCCAGTGTGTTGTCGGTGCAGGGCATCGCCTCGGGCACCGCTCTGCCCATCAGCGGCACGGTCACGGCCACGCCAACCGGAACACAGGCGGTGAGCATCGCATCGGGGCAAGTTGCCTCAGGCTCGTTCTCCTCGGGGGCCTTCGCCTCTGGTTCGTATGCCTCTGGCGCATTCGCGGCCGGCTCCATGGTGGACCTGCTGACCGTCATCGGCACCAAAAACAATGGCACGGCGGCAAGCAACTCGCTCTTGGCCGGCGGCGTCTACAATTCTACGCCGCTGACTCTGTCGAACACGCAGCAATCGTCGCTGCAGCTTACATCGGCTGGCTATCTTCAGGTCAACGTCGCTAACACCAACTCGAACGGCCAGGCCACGATGGCTAATAGTTCCCCGGTGGCCATTGCATCGGACCAGTCTGCGATTACGGTTACTAGCTCTGGTCCCTACCCAGTAGGTGCTGTGCCATATACAGCCACAAACACGGGCACCACGGGCGCGACCACGGCCACGCTTGCGGGTGCCTTGTCCGTCACGACCTACATCTGCGGCTTCTCGATCCGCGCCAATGCGACCGCGGCGGCCACTGGCAACGCCACGGTGACCGGCGTCATTACAGCGACGATGAACTTCACCCAGTGGACCGCGCCGCTCGCTTCGGGGATCGGCGTGACTGAAATGATCTTCTCGCCGTGCATCCCGGCATCGGGCACCAACCAGTCGGTTGCGGTTGTTTCGGCAGCTCCCGGGTCGGGCGGCACCGTCTCCGTCACCGCATGGGGATACAAGCTGTGAAGCGAATTGCAATCGTTGCCGCGCTTTGCCTGATCGCGACGACTGCTGGAGCCTTCTGGCAGTCGCGGGATAGCAACTACAACCAGAACATTCCGGCCTCGGCCAGCTACACCGGCCCCGGCAATGTCGTCAGCGGCGCCCGCTACTGGTACGGCTTCCGTGCTTACAGCCTCGCCACGGCTGGAACCGCTGCGGCGAGCATCTGTAATTCAGGCGATGCCAACTGCGCTGACGTGAATACCCTCGCCAATGGCGATTTCGACACCGCTACGGCGCAGGGGGCACCATTAAATTGCGGTGGAGCCGGAGGCACTTGCACAGTTCGCACTCTTTACGACCAGACCGGCAATAACGCTTGCACGGCATCGAATTGCAATATCGGCAATCCCACAGCGGCCAATCGCCCCACTCTTGTGTTCAATGCCATTGGCTCAAAAGCCTGCATGTCACTGGATGGCAATGACGTCCTGAGTTCATCTACAAGTCTTTCATCAACGGCTACTCCTCACACACTATCGGCGGTAGCCAACTCCACCAATACAGGTGCTGCTCAACATATCATTGGGACAAACGGTGGCGGCGCTACTCAGATGAATTTTCGCAACTCTGCCAACAACCAGGTGGGGCTTTACAACGGTTCGAACCTCAACGCCACAGCCAGCGACGGCAGCGTGTTCTGCACGCCCGAGGAAGACCGCGAGGAAGCCGAATGGGTCGGCGAGGAGATCCTCACGCGGGCCAAGGAGCGGAGTCATTCTTGGAAGGATTTTGCGGTCCTGTATCGCTCGAACGCGCAGAGCCGGATTTTCGA
>JAKALI010000298.1 GCA_021813195.1 Pseudomonadota bacterium | reverse complement strand
CATTTTCTGAGCGTGAAAATCGACGACCCTAGCATCCAGGCGCCAATCTACGCGTCGCTAGTCGAGGTCGAGGGTGAAGACACCCTCTCGCTGATCTGGTCGCGCCGCTCCGGCGAATAGGCGCACGCGACGACAACGCCTCGCCTTATCGGCGGGGCGTTTTTTGCGCGCCTGAGACGGACAGCAAGTACGCGTCTGCCGATGGCAAAGCGACGAGCACTTTCATCATGCGCCATACGTCACACCTTGTTCTGTTTGCCAACGACTGAACGTAGAAAATGCCGGCAACCATCGGCCGCTCGGCCGCGGTTCGGATCGTCATGCCGATGGTTGGCGATGACCTTTGTGGCTGCCACACATTGCACTCGTTGCGTGACGGTGGGCGTCACGCGGTATTGGCGTTGACCACAGCGCCGGTAATCAATGTGTCTTTGCGTGTGTCACAGCGGCCGCCTAATCGACCGTTTTCCGTCGTCGAAATCACAGATTTAGATGCGTCGCCATAGCAGGCGCCGGCGTTGGTTTTGTTCATCGGCCTGATCATCTCCGCTCGGCCGCGCCGCCTTTCGAAAGAGCGGCGATCTTGGCGGAGCTCGCAGCGCGCGCAACGGCTTCGCCGTCCTCCACTATCGTTCCGGCCCCTGACTGTCACGTCGATCAATTCCGCCACCTAATGCGAGCGGGTGCGCGCGCCGCGTCGGCCCCGCCTCAGGAGTCGCCGTCGAAAGGCCGCGCGGTGCGGCCGACAACGGAGATTCCAATCATGCCCAACCACCATCCCGCCGCTGGCGACATTTACACGCGCATCACCAATCGAATCATCGAAGACTTGGAAAAGGGCGTGCGCCCCTGGCTCAAACCGTGGAGCGCCGTGAAGGCGGCCGGTCACGTCGCTCGCCCCTTGCGACACAACGGACAGCCCTATTCGGGCATCAATGTCGTGCTGCTCTGGTCCGAAACCATTGCACGCGGCTTTGCTTCGCCTATTTGGATGACTTTCCGCCAAGCCCTGGCATTGGGCGGTCACGTCCGCAAAGGCGAAACCGGCAGCATGGTCGTCTACGCCAATCGCATCGCCAAGTCCGCAATCGACGAAAATGGCGACGAGGTCGAGCGCGAAATCGCGTTCCTGAAGGCCTATATCGTATTCTGTGCTGATCAGATCGATGGCTTACCGCAGCAGTACTACCCTTCGATAAGGGCAGAGCCGCCGGCCGACACCTATGCCGGCCGTATCGAACGCGCTGACGCCTTCGTCGCCGCCACTGGTGCCAACGTCCACTCGGGCGGCAACCGCGCCTGCTACAATCCGATTGCCGACCGCATTGAGATGCCGGCTTATACAAGGTTCCACGACACCGGCACTTCGACCGCCGCCGAGGCCTATTACGCGACACTTTTGCACGAGACGGTCCACTGGACGGCGCCAGCGCACCGCTGCAATTGCGAACTCGGCAAACGCTTCGGTGATCACGCCTACGCGCGTGAGGAACTCGTCGCCGAGCTCGGTGCCGCTTTCCTTTGTGCCGATCTCGGCATCACGCCTGAACCACGCGTCGACCACGCCGCCTATATCGGCTCTTGGCTGACCGTGCTGCGCAATGACAAGCGTGCCATCATTTCCGTCGCCTCATTCGCCCAAAAGGCGGTCGACTGGCTGCACGTTCGCACTGTCGGCGAACCACGCAGCGAGGCTTAGGCGGCAGGCTGCTCTGATTGGCACCCGGTCTTTCGACCGCTTGCGGCCTCTGGGCCGCTATAATCGACGACGGCCTTCCCGACGCGCCCGTTTCCGGCCGGGCCGAGATTCAGCCCGCCACAGCCGTTTCGCTGCTGGTCGCGCGTTGTCGGCTCTCCTCCGCACGCTGATCGGGCGGGACGAAGGCCAAAAGGCATCATTCAACCGCAACGCTCGCCCGTTCCTGAGCAGCCACCCAATCAGTCACGATCCTTGCTAGGCCGCCTGATGGCCGCGGCGCGTCGCATGTAGCTGAGCACATCCGTGGGAGATGCCTTTGCACCCTTGGCTGAAGCCAATGCGCGCGGTTGCTTATTGGCAGCCCCGGACGCCGCAGGGCCGCTACCAATAGACCTTCCGCTTCCGAGATCGTCCGATAGATGCTGAGCCCGCGGCGCCCGACGCCGAGACACCGGCTGTGAGGCACCCGGCGCTTTGCCGGCGCGCCTTTTGCCGTCCTTCTTGTTCGATTGGCGTGGCCGGGCAGCCGGCTTATGCGTCGTTTCAACCGGCCCGGCTTGGCGCCGGCGCCAAAGCGCGTTCGCTAAGGTCGAAAGCTTGATGGACGAGCCGTCCTCGTAGGTGGCGCCGGCGTTCGTCAGGGTATGGAGCATGTCCTCCGCTGCCATCCCGCGCGCCTCGGCGGCGTCAAACCAGCTCCAATTGTCTTTCAGAAGCTTGGCGAGCTTTTTCCGCCGGCCCCCGGGAAGCTTGAAATCCGCCGCAACGTCCCTTGCTCCAGCCTCGATGTCCTTGTTCCTGCGCATTGCAATACGTCCGATGGCCGTTCATTGCCCGCCTCAGAATGCAAAATCGTGCAAAATATTGCAAATAATTTCAATCTAATATGCAAAGAAATGCAAGAAAAAGCAAAAAATTGAAATCTTCACACCTGTGCATCGCTGGATGGCGTCCGCTTTGGCAAGGGCTTTCTTCGACGTAACAACAATTTTTAGTAGGGGCTGCGGTCATCGCTTCGGCCTCATAAGTGCGGAGCATATGTCCGCGGGCGCTGTTGATAGTACGCTAAATCGGGTCCCGTGCGCTGGGCAGCGCATGAGTCATGGGGGTTGAAGTCCCCTCGGCGCTCGGATGAGGAGCGCTGTATCCAAAGGCGGGGTAATTCCTCGCTGGCCGGGAGAGCAAGAAAGTATGGAGAAATCTAAGCGGGCACGAAGGCGAAAACCGCCTACGACTGGTTGCTCTGCGAGGAGCAATGAGGTGTTGATTTAGAAGCTTGACCATCGTGTTCAGTATCGGACTGGCAAAGTCGCACTCGCTGAGCCGATTGTTTGGGCGATATCAACGAGAGCGGGGACGATCTCGTTGGCTCGTTGCGGGTCCCATGCCGCGGCGATGCTGACAACATCGATCCTTTCGACCAGCGGCCGGAAAACGACGTCGCTGCCCCCGAAACGCATCGAGCGGCTTGGTACCAACCCGATTCCCAAGCCGCAGCCTACATATCCGATTTGCGATACGACCGACGAAATCTCGAAATCAACGCGCGCGGAGAAACCCGCTGCACGACATGCACTTGTTATTTGGTCGAAATAGCTCGGACTTGATCGCCGTGGAAACAGCACGAGCGATTGATCGGCGAGATCGGTCAGCTTCACCTGGTTCAATTGCGTGAGTGGATGATTGGCCGGAAGAACCAGCACGAGGTGATCGCGCACTATCGGGCGGACTTCCAGGTCAGGGATGTGATCGTCCATACGAGCAAAGGCGAGGTCGATTTCGCCACGCTGCACCGCAGACAGCCCCTCCGCACTCTTCATCTCGGTCATCGAAATGGACAGATGCGGATAGTGTCGCCGTGCGATCCGCATCAGATCGGGCAGAACATCGAATACAGCTGAATTAATCGCTGCGACTGTGACGACGTCGCTACGGCCCTGACGCGCGTCATTGACTATCGTTTGCAGCCGTTGGGCATGTTCCATAAAGCGCTGGACAGGACGGAGGATCGCTGCGCCTTCGCGCGTCAGCCGAGCGCCCTGGCGCGACCGTTCGAACAATTGAACTCCCAGCAATCGCTCAAGGACCTGGATCTGCTGACTGAGCGGGGGCTGCGACATGCCCAGTCGTTTGGCCGCCTTGCCGAAATGCCGTTCGTCCGCAACCGCGAGGAAGTACCAGAAATGGCGCAACAAGCGGAAATCAATCATCTGTCGTTTCCAATATCAGGCAATTTGGGCTTTATTCCGCAGTGCAGCGAAGCTCAGCACTGATCAACTTCGCATGATGTCGATTTCGATATCAAACCCTGACGCTAAACAAAATGGACTTTCGGCCGCCAGAGTGAGTTCATGGTCTCAGCGGCGCAAAGACGAAAAGCTCGCCCGGCAACAGGGCAAAAAGATCGGCCGCAGGTGGGAGGATCGCCATGATTGAGTTTGCGCAACGAGTCGCGCTGTCTGCGGCCATATTTGTATTGTGTGCATACGGTGCCGCCCAGGCCCAATCGCATTATCCTGACAAGCCTGTGCGCCTCATCCTGCCATACGGGCCGGGGGGCATTGCGGACGTGACCACTCGCTTAGTTGCCCAGAAGCTCAGCGAAAAGATGGGCGAGAACTTCTTCATTGAGAATAAGCCCGGCGCCGGAGGCGTGATCGCCGCCAGGGCCGCCCTGTCCGCGCTACCCGATGGCTATACCTTCTTCGAGACCGGAAACGGTTCTGCCATTTCGCAGTCCCTATTCAAGACTCCCCCGTACAATATCCTGAAAGATTTCACTCCGGTGGCGATGCTGGCCGAATTCGAAATGCTGCTCGTAACCAGGGCGAATTCGAAACTCGACACGATCCAGAAGGTCGTCGCCTATGCCAAGGCACATCCGGGCAAGCTGAATTTCGGCGCGATTAATGTCGGCAGCACGCAGAATTTGTCGGCCCAACTTTTCCGCATGACTGCCGGCATCAAGACCGTGATGGTGACCTACCGCACCACGCCTGAACTGTTCTCGGCCATCTTGCGCGGTGATGTGGACGTCGGCTTCGACTTTCTGGCGCCGCTGCGACCGATGATCAACAGCAAGAAGATCAAAGTGATTGCCACCTCGGGCAGTCATCCGAACCCGGAGCTTCCCGGCGTACCAACCGTGAAAGACAGCGGCTATCCGGACTATGTGGTGACAAGTTGGAACGGATTATCCGGACCTGCCGGCGTTCCGAAAGAAATTGCCAATAAGCTAAACAGCGAAATTAATTCGGTTCTAAAGATGCCAGATGTGAAGAAACGGATGGCTCTGCTCGGCATGGAGCCGATGCTTGGATCACCGGAGCAGATGAACGAGCGGATGAAGCATGACATCGCCAAATGGCGGAAAGTTATCGAAGCAACGGGTATGCCGAAGCAATAAGAGGAAGAACACGTGAACGTCCAGGCAATGAGCGCCGTCCCCCAAGAAACGGATCGACCAAAGCTGAAGATTGCTATCGCCAGCTACGGCCATACGATGGCGATCAAGGACGGCAGTATCCCGATTGAGGGTGTCGATGCGGATTTCGTCGAGGTCGTGCCGATCATCCAGGCCTTCCGGCGCATGGTGCGCGATGTCGAGTTCGACATCTGCGAGATGGCACCGACGACCTATATGATCGCGCGCACCCGCGGTGCACCTTATATCGCACTGCCGATCTTCCTGATGCGCCGCTTCCATCACGGCGGCTTCGTGGTCCGGCCGGATGCGGCCATCCGCCATCCCAAAGACCTAGAGGGCAAGAAGGTCGGCGTGCGGGCCTATTCGGTTACCACGGGCGTTTGGACGCGCGGCATTTTCATGAACGAGTATGGTCTCGATTCATCCAAGGTTACCTGGGTGGTCGATGACGAAGAGCACGTGACCTCGCTGGTCCTGCCTCCGAACGTCGTGCATGCCCCGGACGGGAAGTCGCTACAAATCATGATGAAGACCGGAGAAATCCAGGCCGGTTTCACCGGGCCCGCCGGCGTCGGCCGCGCCGGTCCTCCGATCGGGAATTGGGATATGAACGCGCCGACCG
>JAKALI010000297.1 GCA_021813195.1 Pseudomonadota bacterium | reverse complement strand
GGACTGGCCTATGGCGTGAAGCTTTCAAGAGAGGAGGCGCATTATGAAGAATCGAGCGAATACCGTCAGAAAGTCGCGGCGGGCGCCAATCCCTATCCTGCCAAGCGCCCATGGTTTCCCCTGAGCTTCGAGATCTACACCGAGCTGCTGCCGTCGGCGGTTCAGCGATATCCTTATGGCGTGGATATTCTCGTCTGGCACATGGCCACGCCATTTTACAGCGTTCCCGGCCAGGGCAACGAGGAGTTGGTGAACGCCGTCAAGGATCCAAAGAACATCCCGCTGATCATTGCGAGCGACATCGTGGTCGGCGACACCAGCATGTACGCCGACTATATCGTCCCGGATGGAAGCTATCTGGAGCGGTGGTGCCATATCGACACCCTGCCGACCACCTTGACCAAAGGCACCGGCGTCCGCTGGCCGGTGATCGAACTGACGGAAAAGACCCCCGACGGCCGGCACATGTGTTTGGAAGAATTCATGATCGACGTCGCCAAGCGCGTCGGCATGGCCGGTTTCGGCGACAACGCCATTCCCGACGCCAGCGGTAAGATGTGGCCGCTGCATCGCAAGGAAGATTGGTATCTTAAGGCCACCGTTAATGTCGCCATGGCGCCAGGCGGCTCCGACGACCAGGTTGCCAACGTCTCCGAAATCGAGATGCAGGTGAGCGACCTCGCAGGCTATCACGATACGTTCAAGGATGCGCTTCGGCCGGAGGAATGGCCGAAAGCGCTCTCGGTGCTGGCAAAGGGCGGTCGCATGGAACCGCACAAGAACGGCCGCCAGGGCGACAAGCTGACGCACCGCTTCACGAAGACGCTGCATTTCTACGCCGAGGAAACCGCGGAGACCCGCAACAGCATGACTGGGGAGAATTTCCTGGGCACGACGGCGTGGGTAGAGCCGACGACGGCGCTCGGCAAGCCGCTTGACAAGCTCGACGACCCAAAGGACTGGCCTTTGACGATCATAACGTTCAAGGGCGCGCTGCAATCCCATTCGCGCCTGTCCTCGAATTATGCGCTGCGACAGATCATGCCCGACAATGGCGTCCAAGTGTCCGCGGACGACGCCGGGCGACTTGGCGTAAGCGACGGCGAGAAAGTTTGGGTGGTGACTCCGCACGGCAAGCGCAAAGGCACGGCCTATGTGGTCGAAGGCATTCGGCCGGGGGTCATCAGTTTCAATGTCGGTTACGGCCACTGGGGCTACGGCGCCACCAATTATCAGCTTGGCGGCAACCGGATCGAGGGCGACCGGGTTCGCCGCGCTGGTATCCACCTAAACCCGATTTTGCGCCGCGACCCCGACGTCGAGCAAATGACGCTGATGGACCTCGCGGGCGGCAGCGTCGTCTTCTTCAACACGCGCGCCCGGCTGGAAAAGATGGTCGCCGATGCGTGAGCCGGAACTTTCACTACTGCTTGCGGCCGCCGCAGCGCTCTTGTTGCGGCCGCCAGACTCGGCCGAGCTGGCGGCTCTGGCGGAAACCTCCGGCATTGATCTCGATCCAGATCAGGCGCGCCAGGATTTTTACGACGTGTTGTGTGTGCCGCAGTCCGGCCGCTATGTTCCGCCTTACGCCCACGCGCTCGCAAAAGGCACGGTGCGGGACGGCAATTGGTGGCATTTCCCGCAACCCCGCTATGACGGCGGCGACGCATTGGCGCCCTGGTACACGGCCATCGGATTCGAACCGACGCGGCTCGATGTCGATCCGATGCTCAGGGGGCCGCACCGTCCCCTCGATCAGGTGGGCTTCATGCTCGCCTATCTGGCAGCTCTGTCCGACATCGGCGAGCGAGATCCATCCAAGAGGGAGGCCGTCGACTCTCTTGGCGTCGGCTTTCTGGAACAGAATGTCGGGGCTTGGCTTGATCGCTTCTGCAATCTGCTCGGCGGGGCTGGCGGCTCCTATCTGGAAGCTGTGGCGGAAGCGGTCGACGAGGCTGTGAACGTCGCGCGGGAGCGCTACCCCGCGCCAGTCGATGAAAGGGCTTCGGGCGAACTGGGCCTCGACGCTCTGCAGCCAGGGGGCAAAGGGACGCAAAAGCAAAGGTTGATTTTCTGCTCGTTGCCTCGGCCCTGACCGGCTCGGAGGCGCACCGTTGGACCTCAGCAATGACCATCGAGAGGCGCGCGCGCAATGACTCCTTCCAAATGAGCCGGCGTCAATGGATGGTGTGCGGCGTTGGAGCGATTTTGGGGGAAATGGCGACCCTTAAGGTCTCGATCGCAGCCGACAAGCTGTCGAAGGTCGCCGTCTTTTATCAAGACCATTCGAGTCCGCGAAAAAGTTGCTCATTTTGCGCCCATTACCTTCCGGCCACCGAGCTAGGCAAGGCGCGGCAATGTCAGGTTGTCGCGGGCGAGATTGTTCCACAAGGCCATTGCGTCATCTGGACCGAACGCAATCCCGGGGATCGTTGTGCTTAATGGCCGACAGCGCATGATCTCCGAAAGAGGAAGTCACTTTTCCGAAAATATCATGCTTGCTCAAGGAAATAGAGCGGGACGCGTTTTCCTGGGAACACGCCACGGGTTCGAGAGAAGAAACGCACCATGACTTCGATCGGCGGATCGGACAACTCGCGAAAATCGGGCAGGCATCGATTTTTTCAGTCGCTGAGCGGGTCCTCCGCGACGAGAGCGGCCGTCGCAACGGTCAGTGACAAGCCCGCACCGGCGGTTTCGAAAACGATCGCGCCAGACCTGCTCAGGGCTGGCGGCCAGGCCGGTCTCGACTTTTGTAATAGGCAAGGATGCGAAGCTTTCGCCTGTGCGGACAAAACTGGCGATCTCGCTGTCGCCGGCTGCGCCGGCAAGCGCCAGTTTGGCGTTAATGTCGGGTGGATCAGTCACACATCTGGGAAACGGAGGCCAATGAACGAACCACGCGCACCGGTCGGCGGAGCTGCATTCGTCGGCTGGGCGCCGCGAATTCTCGTCCTAGAAAATGACCCTGCTACCGGCCTGTTGCTGGCCAATAATCTCGAAACCGAAGGCTATGTGGTCGAGCGCGTCGAGCGTGGCGACAAGGCAGAGTTGCGGCTGGAAGAATCCCCTCCCGACCTCGTCATTCTCGAATGGCTGCTGCCAGATGTATCCGGCCTCGAAATCTGCCGCCGCCTGCGGGCGCGAAAGGCGACACGTACGCTCCCTGTCCTGATGCTGACGGCGCGCGGCGACGACGGCGTGCGCGGACTTTCCGGTGGTTCCGACGATTACGTGGTCAAGCCCTTTTCCGTGCCGGAACTGATGGCACGGGTCTACGCCCTGCTGCGCCGGGCGCGCCCGGAGCGCGCGGACGCGAGGCTGAGCGTTGGCGAACTAGAACTTGACCGTGAGACCCGCCGCGTACGCTGCGGGGGCAGCGAAATCCATCTCGGCCCGACCGAATTCCGCCTGCTCGAATATCTGATGGAAAAGCCGGGCCAGGTATTTTCGCGCGCGCAAGTGCTCGACAGCGTGTGGGGACTGTCGGCCGAGATCTACGAGCGCACGGTCGACGTCCATATTGGTCGCCTGCGGAAAGCCCTGGCGAGGGTTAACGAAAAGAACCCGATCCGCACCGTGCGCGGCTCGGGCTATTCCTTCGACGAGACTTTCGGGCGGAGCTGAATTTACGAACGAAGCCGCTAACGCGGCGGACTCGGCGCGTTGGCGTGATTAGTCTCCTGTCTGAGAGGATGTGGGTGTTGCTGCGGATTCCGACGAAGCCGGCCACCTGTTCCGATCTGATGCTGGCCGGCATTCCGATTTGATGTCGGCCACCAGCGTCGTGCCGGCGGTCGACGGGAACCTGGCTCGTGATGATGAGAGACCCAGCGTCGTAACGGTCTTCTACGATTTCCAGAATATCGCGCGCTTGTTCGGCGCTGAGCGCTTCCGGCCCCCAATCGTCGAGGATCAGGAGTTTCGCGCGCGATATCGAGCGCAGCATCCGGCTGTAACGGCCATCGCCATGCGCGACCGCAAGATCGGCCAGCAGCCTGGGCACGCGATAATAGAGCACATTGACGTCCTGCCTGCAGGCCTTGTGGCCGAGCGCGCAGGCAAGCCAGCTCTTGCCGAGGCCCGTCGGGCCAACGACATGCTACCCAAGAACAGCTCTTTGAGATTGTCGTCGAGTATCCTCATCATCCACTTGCCGGGAAGCGGGTCGTGGCCGTTCGACGCGTTGCGCACGGTGGGATGGATCATTTTGTGGTGAGCGGCATAGATGGGTGCCGCGGTCTATTGCCCGTGTGGACGACCGAATCACGCGCTGCGACGATGCCGATGGTCGAAATCCCGCGACTTTCACTCGATGCTCTCCGCGCCCTCCGTGATCTTCGCCACGCGCTTTGCTTACCCTCTTCGTTGTCGGCTGGAACGACTCGGACGGAGGCAAGCGGCGATGAAGAAGCAACAGCGGCGAGATTGGGAGCAACTCGATCTCCGACTTCCCGACAAAAGTCTAGAGCAGAGCCGGACTCTCGATCTGGAGATTCGTCACGGAGTCACCAAGCTACTCGGCCTTCTGCTCATCGAGTGCGCCGGCGCCATGGCGATGACGAAGGAGGTCAGCGATGAGCAAGATCACCACTGATCACTTGTCTCGCGCCGCTTATGTGTATGTGCGGCAATCGACGGCGGACCAACTCGTCAACAATCCGGAGAGCCGACGCCGTCAATATGGTCTTGTGGCGCGGGCGCGAACGCTTGGTTGGTCGAACGTGATTGTCATTGACGACGACCTTGGGCGTTCGGGCGGCGGAACCGCAAGGCCCGGATTCGAACGGCTGTTGGCGTCTATCTGCACTGGCGTCGCCGGCGCCGTTTTCGCAATCGAAGCTTCACGGCTTGCGCGCAATGGCCGCGATTGGCACACGCTTCTCGAGTTTTGCGCTCTGGTCCACTGTTTGATCATTGATGAAGACGGTGTTTACGAGCCCAAACAAATCAATGATCGGCTTCTGCTCGGCATGAAGGGAACATTCAGCGAGATGGAGCTGTCAATCTTCCGGCAGCGATCTTAGGAAGCCTTGCGTCTGAAGGCCGCCCGCGGCGACCTCCACAGGAGCGTGGCCGTCGGTTATATCCGTGGTCTCGATGACCGACTGGAACTCGATCCCGACAAGCAGATTCGAGAGGCGCTGCACTTGGCGTTCCGTAAGTTCGCCGAGTTCGGCAGCGCACGCCAAGTCGCCCTCTGGCTGGTCGACGAGGGCATCAAGATGCCAGCGGTTGTTTACGGCCTACAGGGGCGAGTAGTGGAATGGCGTCTGCCGCGTTACAATACGATTCATCGATTGCTGACCAATCCCGTCTACGCCGGGGCCTATGTGTACGGCCGGACGAGCTCCCAAATACGCATCGAGGCGGGTCGAAAGGCGATCACGCGCGGCGTTCGCCGCTCACAAGATGCATGGGAGGTTCTGCTCCATGATCATCACGAAGGCTTCATCTCCTGGGATGAATACGAGCGCAATCGGCAAGCCATCTTGGGCAACGCTAACATGAAGGGCGAGATGGTGAAGGGGTCTGTGCGCAACGGCGGCGGGCTGCTGGCGGGGCTCCTGCGATGCGGTCACTGCGGGCGTAAACTTAAAGTGCTCCATAACGGGTCGCGCGGCGTCGCCAGGTATGTGTGCAATGACGCCGACATTAATCACGCGCGGCGCGGCAATTGTATCGCTTTTGGAAACATGCGCATCGACGCCGCCGTTTCGGCGGAGGTGTTGCGGGCGATCGCGCCGCTGGGTCTCGACGCG
>JAKALI010000296.1 GCA_021813195.1 Pseudomonadota bacterium | reverse complement strand
GGACACGCCGGTGCCATCATTTCGGGCGGGAAAGGCAAAGCGGAAGACAAAATTGCGGCTATGGAGGCGGCAGGCATCCGCATGTCGAAAAGCCCTGCCAAGCTCGGCACGACGCTACTTGAGGCCTTACGCGGCTGACGGGCCCTCAAGAGCGGACCATCCCATGTCTGGCACGACATCCTCAACCTTCGACCGACTTAAAAGTTGCGCGGAAACGTACTAAGTAGGTGTCATTGCGCTGCAGCATTTCTGCCGTGCCGATGATGCGAGCGCATCTGCGCACCGGCCCGAGCGGCCAACACGAGGGTTTCATGTCCCGCCAAGCCCGCAACGAGCAATTCCTGCTGACGTCTTTTCTCGACGGCGCCAACGCCCCCTACATCGAAGCCTTGCAGGAGCAATATGAGACCAACCCGGGTTCGGTGTCCGATGAATGGCGTCACTTCTTTGAGAGCCTGCGGGAGGAGCGCTCGCGCGGCCGGGTCAACGACGACGCTACACCTGTCACGGCCGCAGGCCATGGTCCGTCCTGGGGCGTCCCCCTCGCAGAACTGACGCCACACAGCGAATTGATCGAGGCCCTGACGGGAGCCGACAGCGCCCCAGTCAAGGTGATAGGCAGCCGCTTGAAGGCGCGCACCCACGAGGTCGGCCTGGAATTGTCGCCAGCCGCTTCTTTGCGGGCCACGCAGGATTCCATCCGCGCCTTAATGATGATCCGCGCCTATCGCGTCATGGGCCATTTCGCGGCCGATCTCGACCCGCTGGGTCTCGCGGAACGCAGTGTGCATCGCGAACTTCGCGCCGAAACGTACGGCTTCACGACGGCGGATTTTGACCGCCCGATTTTCATCGACCGCTATCTTGGCCGTGATTTCGCAACCATCCGAGAAATCCTCGCCATCCTGCGCCGTACGTATTGCCGCAAGATTGGCTATCAATTCATGCACATCACCAATCCCGAACAGAAGTCGTGGTTCCAGCAGCGCGTTGAAAGCCAGGACGAGGGGATCAATTTCACCCCGGAGGGCAAACGCGCCATCCTCAATAAACTGATCGAGGCCGAAGAGTTCGAAAAGTTCTGCGGTCTTAAATATACGGGCACCAAGCGCTTCGGCCTCGACGGCGGCGAATCGATGATCCCCGCGCTTGAGCAGATCATTAAACGTGGCGGCCAGCTCGGCGTGAAGGAGATCGTGCTTGGCATGGCCCATCGCGGGCGGCTCAACGTGCTGGGTAACGTGATGGCAAAGCCCTTGCGCGCCATCTTTAACGAATTCAAGGGTGGATCGTTCAAGCCTGACGACGTGGAAGGCTCCGGCGACGTCAAGTATCACTTGGGCGCGTCTTCCGATCGCAACTTTGACGGTAACACCGTCCACCTGTCTTTGACCGCCAACCCTTCGCATTTGGAAATCGTCGACCCGGTCGTGCTCGGTAAAGTGCGCGCAAAGCAGGATCAGCACGGGTGCGAGCCTGGAGAGCGCACGCCGGTGCTGCCGCTCCTCATTCACGGCGACGCCGCATTCGCAGGCCAGGGGATCGTGGCCGAGTGCTTCGGCCTCTCAGGCCTCAAAGGTCATCGCACCGGTGGTTCGATCCACTTCATTATCAACAATCAGATCGGGTTCACGACGAACCCGCGCTATTCACGCTCCTCGCCGTATTGCTCCGACGTCGCGCGTATGATCGAAGCGCCGATCCTGCACGTCAACGGCGACGATCCCGAATCCGTCGTCCACTGCGCCAAGGTTGCCATTGAGTTTCGCCAGCGCTTCCAGAAACCTGTCGTCATCGACATGTTCTGCTATAGGCGCTTCGGTCATAACGAAAGCGACGAACCGATGTTCACGCAGCCCTTGATGTATACCAAGATCAAGGAACACCCGTCCGTTGTCACTCTGTACTCCAAGCGCCTCATCGAGGAGCGTGTGATCGATCAGGGTGAGGCGGAGGCGATGCGAACACGATATCGCAATCGGCTCGAAGAAGAGTTGGCTGCCGCCGAGAACTTCAAACCTAACAAGGCCGATTGGCTCGATGGCCGCTGGGCCGGCATCGAACGCGCGTCTGAAGAGGACACGAGGGCTGGAACCGGCGTCGATATCGAGACCTTGCGTCATGTTGGTCGCCAAATCACGGCCATCCCGCAGGATTTGCGCGCGCACAAGACCATCGTGAAGCTGCTTGAGCGCCGCCGCGCAATGATTGAAACAGGTGTCGGCATCGATTGGGCCATGGCCGAACATCTGGCGTTCGGCACGCTCGTGCGAGAGGGCTTTCCCGTCCGGCTCTCGGGCCAGGACAGCGAACGTGGCACCTTCTCGCAACGGCACGCCGTCATTATCGATCAGGAGACGGAGCGCCGGTACACGCCCTTGAAACATGTCGCGCCCGATCAAGCCCGTTTTGAAGTAATCAACTCGATGCTGTCGGAGGCTGCGGTTCTCGGCTTCGAATACGGCTACTCCCTTGCCGAGCCGAACGCCCTCGTGTTGTGGGAGGCGCAGTTCGGTGATTTCGCCAATGGCGCCCAGGTCGTGTTCGATCAGTTCCTTTCGTGTGGCGAACGCAAGTGGTTGCGCATGTCCGGACTGGTCTGCCTGCTACCCCACGGTTTCGAGGGCCAAGGCCCCGAACACTCCTCGGCGCGCCTGGAACGCTTCCTCCAACTCAGCGCGGAGGATAATTGGCAGGTCGCCAACTGCACCACCCCGGCCAACTATTTCCACATTTTGCGCCGGCAATTGCATCGCAAGTATCGCAAGCCCCTTATTTTGATGACTCCGAAGTCTCTGCTGCGCCACCGTCGCGTCGTCTCAACCCTCGACGATTTGGGGCCGGCCTCGACGTTCCATCGCGTTCTGCCCGACGACGCACAGACCCTGCAGGGAGAAAAAATCAAGCTGAAACCCGACAACCAGATCCGCAGCGTCGTGCTGTGTTCGGGCAAGGTCTACTACGATCTCTTTGAGGCGAGAGAGACAGCCGGCATCGACGACGTTGTCCTCGTGCGGGTCGAGCAGCTCTACCCGTTCCCGGCCCGCGCGCTGATCAACGAGATCAACCGCTATCCGCAAGCCGAGGTCGTGTGGTGCCAGGAAGAGCCGCGCAACATGGGCGCCTGGACTTACATGGAGAGCAACCTTGAATGGGTCTTGCGCCACACCCATGGCCCGGCCGCCCGCGCGCGGTACGCTGGCCGCCAGGCCGCCGCTGCCCCCGCGACGGGCCAATTGAGCCGCCACCTGCAGGAACAGGCCCACTTGGTCGCGACCGCACTCGGAACGATACCGCACTGATGCGCAGCGCGCGGATCCGAAACGCGAGATGTTGGCGAGACGGGCGTAGAACTCGAGGGTGAAATGACGATCGAAATCAAAGTTCCCGTTCTGGGCGAATCGATCACGGAAGCGACGGTCGGCCGATGGTTCAAAAAGCCCGGCGACATGGTGCGGGCCGATGAGCCGCTGGTGGAATTGGAGACCGATAAAGTCACGGTGGAAGTGCCGGCCCCGTCCTCTGGCATTCTCGCCGGAATCGTGAGCGAACAGGGCAGCACAGTCGCCATCGGCTCTGTTCTCGGCTCGCTGCGGGGAGACGGTGATGCTGCCGCGCCAGCCCCGGCAGCAACAGCACCGACGCCACCAATGCCGACGGTGCCTCAACCTTCCCCACCCCGTGCTGCCGCTGCGCCGGCCACGCCCCCGATTTCAGGCACGATGCCACCGCCCGCGCCATCCGCCCGCAAAATCCTGGCCGAGGCGGGCATCGACGCCGCGGACGTCCCTGGCAGTGGCCGGCGTGGTCAGGTGTTGAAGCCCGACGCCGTGGCCAGTGCCACGCGGCCTGCTCAATCGGCCATCCAAAACAATGAGGCCTCTGCGCCGAGCACGGCACTCGCACGCGAGACTGCGACACCCATGCCCGTCGCCATCAGCGAGCTGCGCGTTCCCTCCGCACCGGTCGAACCGGCTCGTGAGGAGCGCGTGCGCATGACACGGCTGCGCCAAACGATCGCGCGCCGCCTGAAAGACGCGCAGAATACGGCGGCGATCCTCACCACGTTCAACGATGTCGATATGAGTGCCGTGATGGCGCTCCGATCTCAATACAAAGAGCTCTTCGAGCGTCGCCATGGTGTGAAGCTCGGCTTCATGAGCTTCTTTGTAAAGGCGTGCATCCAGGCGCTGCGTGAGATCCCGGCTGTCAATGCGGAGATCGATGGCGAAGATCTCGTTTACAAAAACTACTATCATATCGGTGTTGCCGTCGGCACCGATCGCGGACTTGTCGTTCCGGTGTTGCGCGACGCCGATCGCATGAGCCTGGCCGAGATCGAGTTGGCGATCGCCGAATTCGGCCAGCGCGCGCGCGCAGGCAAACTCGGCATCGAAGATATGCAAGGTGGCACGTTCACTATCTCGAATGGCGGCGTGTATGGCTCGATGTTGTCGACACCGATCATCAACGCCCCTCAATCCGGTATTCTCGGCATGCATCGCATCGAGGAACGGCCCGTCGTGCGCAACGGCGCCATCGTGGCCCGGCCCATGATGTATCTGGCGTTGAGCTATGATCACCGCATTGTCGATGGCAAGGAGGCGGTTACGTTCTTGGTGCGCGTGAAAGAATGCCTGGAAGATCCTCAGCGGTTCATTCTGGAGCTTTGAGGGTGTCGGCTGCCAAGGCGCAATCTGCTTCCGAGTCGGCAGGAAGCGCAAAGGATGGGGATCCACAATCTCGTGCTCTGAGCGGCGACGGTGCGCCTGAGACCGGGCGTCAAGTGTGGCTCGATTACGCGAAAGCCATCGGCATCACCTTGGTTGTTTTGGGCCACGCCAATCAGGGCCTCGCTGGGCCCGACATGACGGCCTGGAGCGCCTATCAGGTCCTCATCAACAGCCTCATCTATTCCTTCCATATGCCCCTGTTCTTTGTTCTGGCGGGCTATGCAGCGGCGCTCGCGCCAAGCCATAATGCTGCGCGGTTCGTGCGCGGTCTGTTTTGGGGCGTGGTGCTGCCCTACCTCGTCTGGAGTACAATTTGGATCGGCGTGAAGGCTGCCCTACCCGAGGCGACGACAAACCCGGCTGGCCTCACCGATCTCACCCACATTTTGTGGGCTCCCGTTGAGCATCTTTGGTTTCTTTACGCGCTGTTCTTCGCGCGCATCGTCTGGCAATTGGTGCCGCGCGAGCGTCTCATACCGTTCGCAGCCTCTGTCATTCCTGTCCTTCTCGTGGCGGCGCTGATACTCCGGCTGATGTGGCCCGCGACGCTCACTCTCCCCTATTTTCTTGAGAACCTTGCCTTCTACGGGATGGGTCTGGCGCTTCTTGGGCCATCTCTCTCACGCCTAACCGATCGGTATCATCTGAGTTTCATCACGCTTGCCAGCGGTGGGGCGTGGCTGGCGATCGTATTGGCCTCTCCACCCATCTTCGATGCCCGCGTTGTCGCAATCGTCGCGCTGGCAGGTTGCCTCATGGTCATTGCGTGCGCGCGATTGCTACCGCAACCGAAAGCCCGCGCCCTTCAATGGATCGCCACCGTTGGTGAAGCCTCACTCGTGATCTACGTGCTGCACTTGTTTTTCACCGCCGCGACCCGCTGGGTGCTTGTTGGCAATCCAGCAATCGGAGAGCCGCTGTTACTTCTACTCAGCACATTCGCCGGGCTCCTTGGTCCGCTTGCTGTTTACGTCGCCACGTCACAACTGGGCGCAAAGTACGACCTGCCGCTGATGCGCTGGTTCGCGCTC
>JAKALI010000295.1 GCA_021813195.1 Pseudomonadota bacterium | reverse complement strand
TTCCGATCTAACAGAAACCGGGCTGCCGCCGGCGACGGCATCCCTGATTCCACCTGGAGTCGCGCCTGAGAGCCTCTCCAAGCGGCTGAGCGCATTCTGTGAGGTGCGTCTGGTCGACATCGAGGGTCGGGAGGCGCCAGACGGTACGCCGGGCGAAATGGCCGTGCGCGGTCCGACGCTGTTTTCCGGCTACTGGGACGCGGAGGAGACGAATCGAAACGATTTCCGTAACGGAATGTTCCATATGGGCGATCTGTTCCGCCGCAACCCCGACGGCACGGTCGACTTCGTGGACCGCGCGAAATATCTGATCAAGACAGGTGGCGAGAACGTCTATCCTGCCGAGATTGAACGCGTCTTGCTTGCGCATCCGCGCGTGTCGGACGCCGCCGTCGTCAAGGCGCATGATGCACGTTGGGGTGAAAGAGCCGTGGCCTTCGTCTCTTTCCATGACAGTGAGCCGGTCGAAACAGAATTGAAGCAGACCTGTCGGGCCGAGCTTGCTGGATACAAAATTCCGCGAGAGTTTCGTGTCGTCCGGTTTGAGGACTTTCCGCGCTCCACCAGCGGTAAGATTCAGCGTCATGTTCTGGAGAGCTGGCTCGTCGAAGAGGATGCTAAAGCGGGCAAACCGCGGTAACGACCCATTCCTGCCCATGCGGAAGGACGTCTCCCGCTTCAACCGAAGCGGGCCTGTTGCATCGCTGTCGCTGTGCGCTTGCCGGCGTGCGCCGGTGTCGCGCAGCAAGCGCGATGTGACAGGGCACCGAAGAATGCGCTGTCACACGCTGCTTGTTGCATTCTTGCGCGACCAGGCTTTGCGCGGCCGCTTCTTTGATCGTGCGAATTACGTGCGCGATCTGACCAGTGGTCCAAGGATGCTCGATCTTGGTCAGACGTCCTTTCGATTGACTATCAAGTCGGCGTTGTCCGGCAGGGCGTCGACGATTGTGATCTCGTCCGCGCGAATCCTGGCATGCGACCTGAAGGCCTCCAGCGCCGCAGCCCGGGCTTTCTCGCCATCGGCGCCGACTTCCAGAACAAGCGACAGCCGTATCATGTCGCGGTCATTCTCTCGGGTGGCCACCGCTTGCGCCGCCTTCGCTCCGGGCGTGGCGATCACCACTTCCTCGATCGCGCGTGGATATACGAAAATCTCGCGCACCTTTACGGCGGCGCCTACCCGCCCCTGAAGGGCGGAGATTCGCCGCACACTGCCATCATCGGCGCTTTCCAGCGCAAGGGCGCTGTCGCCCGTGCCGAAGCGGATCATGGGCCAATCGGCTTGACGCGTGGTCACGACCACCTCGCCCGGCTCGCCATGCGCCGTGGGAGCGCCGCTGACCGGATCGCAGATCTGCACAATCCGGTCAGGATGCACGACATAACCTTCGCGCCCGTCCTCATAGGCGACGAGCCCTAGGTCGGCCGTGGCGTAGGCGGCCCAGGTCGAGACGCCGTAATCGGCTTCGATCCGCCGACGCTTGGACATCCAGTCGCCCATCTCTCCACCCAGAAATGCGGCTTTCACTTTCCAGGCGTCTCGGCCATAGGTCTTGATGACGGTTTCGGCCAGCGCCAGGAAGAACGCGGTGGATGCGCAAATCGCGGTAGCGCCGGCCTCGACGATGATCTGCGCCTGCAATTCGGTGTTTCCCACCCCGCCGGGGATAACGGTGGCGCCGGCGGCGTGCGCCGCTTCATCAAAGAGAAGACCAGCCGGCACAAGATGATACATCCAAGTGTTCAGGATGATATCGCCCCTGCCAACTCCGGCGGCTCTGAACAGCAGATCCAGCCCATGCCCGCCACCGCCAGGCAATGCCGGTTCAAAGATCGGGCCGGGCGACACATAGATGCGCGCTACGTCCCACAGATCGGCGGCGAGGAATCCGCCAAAAGGCGGCTTCGCTCTTTGGAGCTTCAATAATTCTTCTTTCTTCATCACCGGCAGACGTGAGAGGTCTGCCAGTGATGAAATCTTGGCGGGGTCGAAACCGGCCGCGTCGAAACGCGCCTTCAGACCCGGCGCCTTCGATGCCGCCGCGTTGTAGGCGGCGGCGATGTCGTGATAGATGTCAATTGACATTGCTGCCGGCGTCCCCTGATGAACCCGTTCAGATCGGGCAATCTTTACGGAAATTTGGAGCCCGCTTCTCGCGATGCGAGAGCACGCCCTCTTTCACATCCTCGCTCATGAAGCCCAGCATCTCGAGGGCCGTGGATGTGTCGAAGATCGGTCCGGCCTGGCGGAGCCAGTTGTTGAGTGAGTATTTTGTCCAGCGGATTGAACTCTGCGAGCCATTCGCGAGTTCGGTCGCGATGTCGAGCGCAGTCTGCTGAAGAATGTCATCCTCGACGCACATCGACACAAGACCGATCCGGTCAGCCTCTTCGCCCGATACCGCCCGGCAGGTCATCAGATAATATTTCGCCTTAGCCATGCCGCACAGAAGCGGCCAGATGATCGCAGCGACGTCGCCGGCGGCGACGCCGAGACGCGGATGGCCGTCGACAATCTTGGCTTTTTTGCCAGCGATCGACACATCGGCCAGGATGCCGACCACCAGGCCGGCACCAGCCGCCGGACCATTAATCGCCGAAATGATCGGCTTGTTGCAGTTGATGATGTTGTAGACGAGGTTTTTGGCTTCTTTCCACGTCTTCATGATCTCATGCGAATTGCCGATCATGCTCTCGATCAAGCTGAAATCTCCGCCCGCCGAAAACGCCTTGCCCGCACCTGTGACAATCACCGCATTAATGTCGGGATCTCGGTCGATATCGATCCACATGTCGGTCATCTGCGTGTGCGTCTCGGCATCGACCGAGTTGAACGTCTCCGGTCGGTCGAAGGTGACGCGCAGCACGCGCTCGGCCGGATAGTCGAACTTCAGTTTGTCATACTTGGCATAACGGTCATGCATAATAATATCCTCCCTTGCGGTTAACTCGGCAGTCCAAGGACTGCTTTCGATATAATGTCGTGCTGGATCTCGTTCGGCCCGCCGTAGACCGCGGTTAGTCGGGCTGTATAGAAGTTCGTTGGAACACCAACTCTGGCTTTGCCGAACCGCGGCGGCGCCGCCGCGCGCAGATCAGGTTCCGTCGCTTCGATCATGAGTTCAGCTGCCTTCTGAGACGTCTTGGTCACCCGCATCTCGAGCGTTGAGACACTCGCACTCGACGCCTACGTCGCTTGAACTGCTCGGCAGTTTCCTCCTTGCTCGACTGCGGGCGCGGAACCCGCAGATCTGGCCCGGCTAGAAATCTTCAAGATGCTTCATGAGGCCTCGTCAGCCGGCGCAAACTTGCCGTTCACCCCTTCGGCGTTGCGCCGGGTGTGATCGCGACTGAATTGTTCGAGCTTGGGGTAGGTCTCTTTGAATGCGCACAGGATTTCCCCCACTGGAGCATCGAGATAAAGCCCGCGATCGTTCACATATTCCATGTGTCGCAGATCGTTGGCGTTGAACTCATGCAGGAGTGCGTCGCTCTCGCCGTTGAAGACGAGCGGCTTGACCCCGAAACGCCTGCAAAGATCCATATCGAACGCCGGTGTGATCTTGTAAGCCTTGTCGTCGACCCAGAGCTGCACGTAGCCGTGATAGATGAACAGATCGGTACCCATCAACTCCTGCAGCTTCGGCGTGTTTAGATGGTTGCGCACATCGGCGAACCCCAGCGCTGCCGGAATGCCGACCGCGCGCAGGCAAGCCGCCAGCAAGATCGCCTTGGGCACGCAAAATGCAGAGTCGGATTTTGCGATCCTGCTGGCGCGGTAGGCATCGGTATCCAGAGCAAACGTGTAGGGATCATAGCGGATGCCATCCCGCACCGCATCGAACAGGCGGATCGCCTTGCTGGTTTGAGACGCGTCGTCCGGCAAATCGCTCAAGGCCCGGACAACGAACTGCTCTATTTCGGGGCTTTCGCTGTCGACGTAATACGCGGGCGCACCGTATCTTGCGGCCTCTTTCGGAGGCTCATTTCGGGAGTCCGTCACCGCGATCACCTTCTAGAAGATCAATTCGAACAACCGTTAGAATAAGGGGGAGCGGCGACGGCGTCAACATTCCCGGCGACCTCTCTTGTTGGGCGGCCTGTTAGAGACAGTTGAAGCCCGAGGATTTCGAGGTCGCCATGCTCGAATAGGTCGACTGGTTCAACAATCGACGGCTGCGGAAGCCGACCGGTGACATTTCGCCGGCCAAAGGAGAGCGCGCACGAGATCGAAGGCGAAGTGGCGGACGACGGCCATCTTGGCTGGACCGTGAGCGGTTCGCGATCTTGCGGCGTCCTCGCGGAAGACGACGTCGAGCACCCAGTGCAGGGAGTTCTCGATGGCCCAGTGGCCGCGCACGGCGCGGGCGAGCTGGGCCGCGCTCATCCTGCGCGAGGCGATGTAGAAGCGTCGCTGGACGCGGGTTGCGCCCTTTTCGTGGACGCGCGCCTCGACGCTGGCGAGGACGGCGATGCGGGGGAAGCGATATTCGCCGGGAAAGCGGCGGTCGCCGTCGAGCCAGCCGATGTCGGACGACACGCGGACGATGCGTTCTTCGACGCGGCCGTGACCTTTGTCGGCGTCGACGTCGGTATCGAGGCTCTGCGCGGGCGCGTCGGCGAAGAAGCGTTCGATCTCGCCGAGAAGGCCGGGCTGGTTGGCTTTGACGGCGAGCAGATAGTCGGCGTTGGCGTCGAGCACGGCCTGCGCGACCTTGGCGTTGCAGGCGATCGCGTCGATGGTGACGAGGGCGCGGTCGAGCGAACCGGAGGCGGCGAGCTTGTCGAGCAGCAGGGGGATCGTGTCCTGCTCGCAGGAGCCCTGCGCCACCGCTTCCTGACCGATGACGAGGCGTTCGCGCGTGGCGAAGGCCGACACCAGATGCAGCGCTGCGCGGCCATTGCCCGCATCGCGGCTGCCGCGCGAGGTCTTGCCGTCGATGGCCACGAGGTCGGGCGCATCCGGCCGCAGCGCGCGCGCCCAGGAGCAAAAACAGTCGGAAAACAGGCCGGGATCGAACCGGTTCATCAAGCTGCGCAGCCAGCGTGCGCACGGCAGGCCGTGATGGTAGGGCAGAAAACGCCGGAGAAAGTCGAGATTGTCCTCGCCTCTACAATCGGGCGCAACCTGGAAAAATCGGCTTCACCAAGACTATCAATGGCGGCCAATACAAAGCGGGACAGCCCAACGCGATCACCTTGTGTGGAGTGCTTATGCATTCAAGCCTGGCCGTGACCCTCGCTGGCACGCCGCTCGGGTTGACGGCGGTGAAATTCTGGACGCGCACGAAGTTCAAGGGAACGCTCGCACTCAAGCGACACGTCAATCCTACACGCGTTCCGATCGAGACAAAGGAGAGTTACCGCTGGCTCGAAAACCTGCGGCAGTCGATGACCCTAATCGGCGCGCCTGAACGGTGCGTCCATGTGGCCGACCGAGAAAGCGATATCTACGAGCTTTTTTGTTTGGCGCAGGATTTGGGTACGCGGTCGAACGCGCTTTGGCGCAACGCGAACGCCGCATCTCGTCGAATGGCTGTCGGACAACGGCAGCGCCGACATCGCAAAGGACACAGCCAACATGGCGCGAGCGCTCGGCCTCACGCTGCTGTTCACCCCGGTGCGAAGCCCGGAAAGCAACGGCATGTCCGAAAGCTTCGTCAAAACACTGAAACGCGACTACGCCAGATTGAACGTTCTGACTGACGCCGACGCCATCCTTGCAATGCTGCCCGACTGGATCGAGGATTATTGCGAGGTCCACCCGCACTCCGGCCTGAAGTTCCGATCCC
>JAKALI010000294.1 GCA_021813195.1 Pseudomonadota bacterium | reverse complement strand
AGCAAGGGTCGAGCCCGGTCGTCCCAGTCGGCGGGTTGAGCGCCTTGCAATCCGCTGGCGCAGCAGCTATGCCCTGCGCTCGGGTTCCCGTTCCAGCGAGAACCTATTCGCCGCCTTAGCTCAGCCGGTAGAGCACATCATTCGTAATGATGGGGTCGCGTGTTCGAGTCACGCAGGCGGCACCACGCCATCGCGCTACGATCCTTGAACTTCCACCACTTCAGCGCTCGAGCGGATGACGCGCGGCAGCAATCCGCGCGTAGCGCCCGAGGGGATTCGCTTCAGTGTGCACGTAAAGCCCCGTCAACTGCCAGCGCCATTCGGTGAAGGTGAAGATACCGGTGTAGCGGCGGGTGGGGTCGAATTTGTCCTCCATCTCGATTTCGAATAGGGCGGGGGTGAGGAATTCGACGTGGCGGATGCGCGACCAGAATGCGCGGAACCGCTCCGGCAAATTGGCGAGCGTCTTCTCGGGCTCCTGGTGGCCTTGGACGATGCGGCGGTAAGTTTGGCCGTATGTAAAGAGTTGCGGCAGGCCTTGCGCGTTCGCATAGCGTTCGATGAGCTGATCGACGGCGCTTGCCCCCAGGTAGCCTTTGAAGCGTTGCCACCAGCCGGTGGCTGCCGGTGGCGATGCGTTGGCGTCGTCGATCAGGCTCGCCGCGATGGGCCGGTTGAGGGCAAGGCTCGTCATGGACGCCCGCAGGGTTGGTCTCACGCGGTCCCAATCGATGAGGCGATCGATCGTTGGGGTATGTCCCTCTTTAATCGCCTCGCGCAGGATCCAGGCCGTTGCGAACGGCGAGGCCGCATACAGACCGAACGGGACGAGCCAGAGGACGAAACGGGACGCAAATCGGATCATGTCGTGCGGACGACCTGCTTAAGGTTTTGGAGGGTGCGTCGTTGAAGCATTTTCATGTGCACGATGCCCCGAGAAATGAGGCCAAGGTCGGGCACAAGCGTGCTTTCGCGATGACCGCTCCGGTGAAATGGGGGGCGCCCGTATGAAAGTCCATTGCTGGAAACAAGAAAATAGCTCGATCCTGCTAAGGTCGGACGCCAATGTCCGGTTCAGCGCTGGGACCCTGGCGGCGCGCGCCATCAGGGCCGGTGCGTTCATCGCAAATGCCCTGCAGATGCGCCCATTCGGCCGCCGACAGACTGGGTGTGCTGGGATAGTCCGGCTCGCGGGCGATGCGGTCCTTGCGCTCCACGGTTTGGGGATGAGAGCGCAAAACATCGTAGCGGGCCACAGTGCCGGCCGGTCCCTCTTTGGCCTCGAGTGCGACGACGCGATCGAAGAAGTCGATGAGCCCTCGATTGGAGATGCCCGCGTTGCGCAACAGCCGAAGCGCCTGTTCGTCAGCCTCCCGTTCTGCTTCGCGCGAATAGGAGAGTTGCGCCAGCAGCAGCCCGACATTAGCGAGCGCTCCGCCCGAACCTCCCAGCAGCAATTCCAGGGATGCCGCCAGACCCAAGGACCGCACGAGCCCGGTTTCGGGATGCAATTCTAATCCATGCCCCATTTCATGGGCGAGCACGCCGGCGACCTCATCGGGGCCGTTGGCCTTCGCAATGAGCCCGCGCGTTAAAACGATGCGCTCGCCCGGAGTTGCAAACGCATTGAGCAGGCCCCAGTCGACGACGACGACCTGGAAGGTCTTTTGCGAGCCTGTTGCGGCTGTCAGTCGTTCGGAAAGACGCGCCAGCGCGGCCTGACCCCGGGGTTCCGTACAGAGCGCGCGATCCGACGTCATGGACGTTACGACTTGATCGCCAAGAGCGGCACGCGCCGTGTCGGGCAACAGGCGGGCAATGGCACGCGCAGGAGATAGCCCGGCGGCCGAGATGCTAATGCCGATGAGCAGCAGGGCTGCCGCCGTCCACATCCAGGGCCGCGCCGCGCGCCAACGCTCAGAGGCTGCCGACAAGTGTGGCGCACGGCGCGCCAATTCACGTGCGAAGGCAGCGTTGGCGACGAACAGCGTGGCGCCGGGTTCAGACGCATGCGTGAGCAGCGCGTCGATCGCATGCCGGGTAATCGGTTCTGCCGCGCGTAAACCCGCGAACGGCCACGTCCGCGCGGACGAGATTTCTGGATCGGCGATTTCGATGCCGAAGGAACCCAACCGCGCCGTGACGTCACGAGAGGCGGCAGTTCGGCCATCGCTGAAGCGCGCGGTGATGGGCATATGCGTTGAGGTTTCAGAAGCCATCGAAATCGAAAGCCTGTGCCAGGCCCTCCCCGCGTTCGAGACCGTCGTCGGCAGCTTGTGCGATTTCGCCCAAGGGGACTTCGCCATCAATTGAAAGATTGTTCACGACGTACCGCCAGGCCCGTGCCTGCGCGATCGGCGCGAAAATTCCGAGACTGAGGACGATGATGAAGACGTTCACAATAGCAACGCCGATCAGTCCGCGTCCAGTCAACGTGCCGCGGAGGCTTGCACCCTCATAGTGCGTGTTCGCAGCGAAGTAGTTGGTCTGACGCGCGCGATACCACGAACTGACGATGATCCAGAACACGTAACCTACGGCCAGCACGCCAAGCCCGATGGCGGCGAAAAGTAGCTGCAGGCTCTCCAGGTCCTGACCTGGCAACATGACAATGGTCGCGGCAATCATGATGTTGGCTAACACAATGCCGGCGACCGTGATCACCGCCATCGCCAGCCAAGCCCAGGCAAATGTAGTGTAAAGAGGCCTGCAGGAGGCTGCGAACGCGAATCGACGATCGCCGAAGTGGGTGGCATTGGTGAGGAGCGATTGCAGCTTTGTGGAACGCCAGGGGATGATCCAACCCAACGTCAGCGGGACCAACAGCGCTGTCCAAAAAAAGGTCCAGGCGAAGTGCACCTCGTTGCCTTTCAATCGCCCCCGGATCCCGCGCCACATCGTTCGCGACAACCGATAGCGTTGGGCGCGCCAGATGCCGACACCCCATAATCCGAGAAAGATCAGGTAGACGGCAACTTGGAATGCTGCGAGCGCTGACGATTCCGGGCCGAACGCAACGACGGCGGTGAACGTGGCGAGAAAAAGCGGGAGAACGATGATCCCGAACACGACGAGAAACCCCCGCAACAACTCACCGCCAGTACCCGTGTAGGCGAGCGGTTCGCCGTTGAGCCTCATCGCCGACCACAGGCGGCGGCGCACTTCGGTCTTGGCCCAAAAGCCGTAGAGGCCAAGGGTCACGACGCGAAGAAGAAAATTGATGATCGACAGGCCGGCGAGGCCTCGGGGCTGCTCCCAGCTGAGCACCAGGGCGCTTTGCTCTGGCCCCGAGCTCCGATGTGGCGACATTCGGCAACCTCGCAGTTGGAGACATCCACGCAGTGCACGCGTCCCATGTCCCATCGGACCAGCGAGGGGACCCGTCCATTATCCGATCAATCGTGTGCGTCCCATTAATAATTTGCGACATCGGCTGGCGCGAGCCTTCGCCGGGTCAGGCCCTGAAAGTGTCCTTAGGCGGCCGTTTTGACGCCAAGGTGATAGATTAGCTCGTGAAATGGCCAATGAGCGGCCAGGTCCTCTCAAGAGGATTGCTTAACCGTTGTTGCCGATTAGCAACTCGATGAAGAGCCATGTGCCTCTATTGAGCCACAAACCATCGCCAGAGGTTTCTCAAATTTCCTCGGAGGCGGGGTCAAAGCTGCGGTGGCCGCTTCGCAACTCCAACAAGCGTGACCTCTCCGCGATCGGAGCGGCGGGGTTGCTCCATCAACATGTAACGAACTCGGACCCGAAACATGGACGTCAAGGCGTTCGATAAAAACAAATTGCCGAGCCGGCATGTGACGGTGGGGCCCTCACGCGCGCCGCATCGCTCCTATTATTACGCGATGGGGCTGACAGAAGAGGAGATCAACCAGCCTTTCGTCGGGGTCGTTTCCTGCTGGAACGAGGCGGCACCCTGTAACATTGCTCTGATGCGCCAGGCTCAAGCTGCCAAGAAGGGCGTGATTGAAGCGGGCGGCACGCCGCGAGAATTCTGCACCATCACCGTGACCGACGGCATTGCGATGGGTCATCAAGGCATGAAGGCCTCCCTCGTTAGCCGCGAGGTGATCGCCGATTCAATCGAATTGACGATGCGTGGGCACTGCTACGATGCGCTGGTCGGCATCGCGGGTTGCGACAAGTCATTGCCGGGCACCATGATGGCCATGCTGCGCCTCAACGTGCCATCTGTCTTCATGTACGGAGGCTCAATTCTACCAGGCCGCTATAGGGGCCGTGACGTCACAGTCCAGGATGTGTTTGAGGGTGTTGGCATGCACTCCTCGGGCCGCATGAGTGACGAAGACTTGCACGAGCTGGAATGCGTCGCTTGTCCGAGTGCGGGGGCGTGCGGCGGGCAGTTCACGGCTAACACCATGGCCATGGTGTCCGAAGCTATTGGCCTTGCTTTGCCTGGTTCGGCTGGTGCGCCTGCGCCCTACGAGGAACGTGACAGTTACGCCGTGTTGAGTGGCAAGGCCGTCATGCGACTGATCGCTGATGGCATTCGCCCGCGGGACATTTGCACGCGCAAGGCGTTCGAGAATGCTGCGGTCGCCGTTGCGGCGACCGGTGGTTCGACCAACGCCGCACTTCATCTTCCGGCGATGGCGCACGAATGTGGCATCGACTTCGACCTGTTCGACGTCGCCGAGATCTTCCGCAAAACCCCTTACATCGCTGATCTCAAGCCCGGCGGTCAGTATATCGCCAAGGACCTGTTTGATATCGGCGGCGTGCCGCAGGTCCTCAAGGCTTTATTGGACGGGGGCTACTTGCACGGCGACTGCCTCACCGTGACCGGCCGTACGATGGCCGAAAATCTCGCGAGCGTCACATTCAACGCGGATCAGAAGGTCGTCTACCCCGTGTCGCGGCCACTGTCGCCGACGGGTGGCGTCGTCGGTCTTAAAGGCTCGCTCGCGCCGGATGGCGCGATTGTGAAAGTTGCGGGTCTGAAGATGACGAAGTTCCGCGGTCCCGCCCGGGTCTTTGATTGTGAAGAGGACGCCTTCGCGGCTGTCTCGGCGCGGGCCTACAAGGACGGTGAAGTGATCGTCATCCGGTACGAAGGTCCCAAAGGCGGACCCGGTATGCGCGAGATGTTGTCCACGACGGCCGCCCTGTACGGTCAAGGTTCGGGAGACAAGGTGGCGCTCATCACCGATGGTCGCTTCTCGGGTGCGACGCGCGGGCTGTGTGTGGGCCACGTCGGTCCAGAAGCCGCCGTGGGTGGTCCGATAGGCTTGGTGCGTGATGGCGACATCATCGCCATCGATGCGGATGCCGGGACAATCGACATCGAGGTCAGCGCCGAAGAACTGCAACGGCGGCGAGCCCAATGGAAAGCGCCGCCGAACCCGTATCGTACGGGCGCGATCGCAAAGTTTGCCGATCAGGTGGGGCCGGCGCGCTACGGTGCGGTTACCCATGCCGGCGGAAAGGCGGAAGAGTTCTGCTATGCAGACATTTAAGGTCATGGCTCGTGGAGCCGTTTGTGCGCTCGTTTGCATTGCGTTTTCCGCAATGGCGGCACGCGCTGGCACAACGATTTCGTTCTCATCACCGCGCGAAGCTTTGAAACAGGGCCTCAGCGCGTATCAGGGCGGCTACTACGAAATTGCCATCCCTGCACTCGAATATGCGGCAGCCGGCAACGAATTTATGGCCGAGTACTATCTCGCCCGCATCTATTCCGACAACAACGGCTCACATACCGACCACGCCAAGGCCTACCTGTTGTTCCAGAAGATCGCCGATGAATACGCCGAGATCGATCCGGAGGACGACCCGC
>JAKALI010000293.1 GCA_021813195.1 Pseudomonadota bacterium | reverse complement strand
TGTCATACTTTCGCGAATACCAGCGCGGCTCCAGGCGGTGCGGGCGAAAGCGACCACTCGGCGTCCCATATCCACGACGGCCGGTGGAGACGGGCCAGATGTATTGGAGATAGCCATCGACGATGACACGCATCGTTTGCGAGCGTTTGTCGATGCGCACCATGATGTCAGCGAGCGCAGTGTTTACGGGCAGGATAAGAATTGCCGCCAACGCACTGAGCGCGATCACGAAGACTGGGTTCCGCCTCATCCTGCTCAACTCCGCACACGCCGCAGGTCGCGGCCCTAAGATCTATACCGCGACTATGGGAAGGGATGGTTAGCAAATTCCTAATCAGGGACCCTTGGCCTACTCGGCACAAGACACGCGTTAGGACGACACGCGCGCTTTCAAGGACTGAAATGCACCAAGGGCGCGCGCGCGCGCCGCAGCGTGATCAACGATCGCCAGCGGATACGTAGACCCTAACGTGACACCTGCCGCCGAGAGGACGTCTGTTGAGAGCAGCCACGGCGCGTGAATTGCGCGACCCGGTAAGTTTCTGATCTCTGGTACCCAGCGGCGTACGTAGTCACCATCAGGATCAAATTTCTCGCCCTGCACAACAGGATTGAAGATGCGGAAATAGGGTGCTGCATCCGCACCTGATCCGGCAACCCATTGCCAGCTCGCCGCGTTGTTGGCGAGATCGGCGTCGACGAGCGTATCCCAGAACCAGGCTTCGCCCTGCTGCCAAGGGATCAACAGGTGCTTCACCAGGAACGAGGCCACGATCATGCGCACACGATTATGCATGTAGCCCGTATGCCAAAGTTCTCGCATCCCCGCATCCACGATGGGATAGCCCGTCGCGCCCCGCTGCCAGGCGTCGAGCGCGCCTGCGTTCTTCGCCCAAGGGAACGTCTCAAATTCTGGTCGGAACGCGCGTTCAGGCAGATCGGGCCAGTGAAACAACAAATGATAGGAGAAATCGCGCCACACCAATTCTTTGAGAAAGGTTTCCAGTCCGCCATCAAGACGTGGATCGCGGCTGGCTGCACGCGCGGCCTCGAACCATACGCGTCGCGGATTGATCTCGCCGAAATGCAAATGCGGCGAGAGGTGCGACGTGCCCGCACGATCGGGGAAATTGCGATCCTGCGCGTAGGTGCGCAGTTTGTCCGTGAGAAATGCTTTGAGCCGCGTGCGCGCGCCAGTCTCACCGGGCTGCCAGGTCGCGCGCAAGCCGCCGGCCCAGTCTGGCCGCTTTGGTAACAGGTCCAAGGATGCGAGGTCATCACAGCGGGCTTTGCCGGCGAAGAATTTCGGCAGCCCGACCGGAGGGTTTGCGAGGTTGGGGGGGCCGAGTGCGCACAGGGCCCGCCAAAACGGTGTGTAAACACGAAATGGCTCGCCGGATTTGGTGCGCACGTCTTCCGGTTCGCGCAGCAGGACATTTGCGAAACGGCGCACGGGCACCCCAGCGCGTTCGAGGTCATCCTTCACGCGCTGTTCCAGACGCACCGCCCAAGGCTCATAAGCGCGTGAAAAATAGACCCCGCCGGCGCCAACCTCGTTCACGAGATCGATGAGATGTTGTGTCGTGTCACCTTGGCGCAGCAGAAGCGTTCCGCCATGGTCGCGGATATCGTTGGCGAGCGAGACGAGGGAATAATGCAGCCACCAGCGGGAGGCCCCACCTCTGAGCCATTGCCCCGCTGCGGCATCATCCAGGATGAAGACGGGAACGACGCTCGCGCCCGCAGTGCTTGCGGCGGCCAAGGCCGCGTGATCGTGCAAGCGCAAATCGTTGCGAAACCAGATGATGATGGGGCGCTGTGGCATCAATCCTCACGGACACGTCCACACTGTCGGAGGACCGCACGTCCAACGCAGAAGAAACACCTTCAGATCAATCCGGCACACCTCAAAACGATATCAATTGAACAGAAGTTCGAACAATGTCTTGGGCTTCTTCTTTTTCTGGCTCCTGGCTTGCTTCTTGGCGCCCGCACCGCTCGGCGTTCCGGTCGCCGCCATCGGTTCGTCCCAAGGCGCCCACGCCGGAGCATTGACCGGCTGATTGGCACCTGCCGTCGAACGCCGCGTTGCTGCCGAGGCTCCCAGAGCGGCCCCGGTAAGCGGGTTTGAACGAACTTGGAATTCCTCAGTCATGCCATCGAGCGCTGCGACCGTCACGCGGTCACCTTCCCAAGTCCATGCGGAAGTTTTGTTGCCCTCACGCTGCGGCACAATTGCGAGCACGCGCTGTTGCGGTAACTCGATGAGGGCAACGAACTCGGAGGGAGCGTTGTTGGGCTGCCTCTTTGGCGTGCCCCCGCTGAAGCGCAATAATCCGAAGGCGTCATGGGGTGGTGGGCGTTCTTCCCATTCCAGAAGTTTGGGTGTGCCGTCGCCGAACATTTCCAGGGGAATGCTCAAGCGTGGATAAAGTTCTGAAACAGCGAAGAATTGTCCTGAGCGCTGCACCACGCGCCAAGGGTCGATGCCGGCTCCCTTCACGACGCTTTCGGCGCGGAGAGCCTCCGTGGCCCCAAGGCGCAGCAAACCGTCGGCGGCATCCCGATAACCGGGACGCAAGGCAAGAGCCCTCTCGAAATCGGCGATGGCGTCGTCGATCTGTCCTTGTGCCTCAAGGATCTCTGCACGTGCCCAGTAGACTTCAGCGCGCTTGCCATCGAGTTTCAGGGCTGTATCGATATCTCGCAGCCCCACGGCGACCTGCCCGGTTTCTTTATAGATGAATGCGCGATACGCGAATGCAATGGGAGAACGCGGATCGATCTCGATCGCCCGATTGAGATCCGCAAAAGCTTCATCCCAGGCCTGTAAGCGGGCGTGCGCCAGACCGCGTCCCATATGAGCCGCAAGAAGCCGTGGGGCGAGTTTGAGCGCTTGCTCGTAATCCCGCAACGCTGCGGGCATATCGCGGGCCGCCAAATAGGCATCCCCCCGCAAGGCATAGATCTCCGCATTGGAGACATCGAAGGCGATGGCCCGCGAGAGATCCTCGATCGCCTCTGCATGCGCATCGATCATCAGCTTGGCCTCCGCGCGATTGCGGTAGGCTTGCGCGAATTGGCTATCGGCCGCCACAGCCCGCGTGAAATCGCGCACGGCCGCATGCGGCCGCTTGAGGGCCAGATGCGCGCGACCGCGACCACTGAAGGAAGCCGGATTCTGCGGCGTGAGGAGGATCGCTTTGGTATAATCGCTAATAGCGTCGCCGTGCCGTCCCTCTAAGACGTGCAACGCGGCTCGGTTGTGGTAGGCGGAGGCAAACCCAGGTGCAAGCGTGATCGCTCGGTCGAGGTCCTTGCGGGCCTCCCCGAGCAAGCCCAACGAGACCAAAAGATTACCACGATTGTTGTAGATCGCTGCATACTCGGGGAACAACTGAGTTGCTGCGTTGAAATCTTCCAGCGCCAGCCGGATCTGCCCGGCGCGGGCATAGGCGACGCCGCGATCGTTGAGCAACATCGCGCGGCGATCATTGGGCAGGGCCGGATTGGCGAGTGCCGTCGCGTAATCGGTGATCGCTTGTGCGGTTTCGTTTCGCAAAAGGCGCTGGGCGGCGCTTTCCGCCGGGTCCAGGGCAGAAGCAGGCGGAAGCGCTGCGGAGACTTGCGCAAGACCGTCGGCAGCATACCCCAGCGTCAGGGCCGCCGCGAGCATGATAGTACCGACGCACCGCACAAAGGCGTCGGGGCGTTGATTCGACAGAGGATCAATCGACGAAATCGTCATGGCATCCGTGTCGGCGACTTGGGAGCGCACGTCAATACCCGGCGAATGTGGCTCAAGCGGGAGCCTCACAGCTTCTTCTTTATGACACCAGACGCCAGCCGATGTGGCCCATCTCACCCACGTTCAAGGATAAATGAGCTGCGAGAGCAGCCGCGGCAGAAGTTCGGGGAGATCCTCGGCGATGAGACCTGCGCCGAATGATTCGGCAGCCGCCCCGTGCAGCCACACAGCGGCCGAGGCGGCTTCAAACGCGGGCATGCGCTGGGCCAAAAGTCCGCAGATCATGCCGGCCAGCACATCCCCTGATCCCGCCGTTGCGAGCGTCGGCGGCGCGTTAGCGTTGATGGCGGCACGGCCGTCTGGCGCGGCAATCACGGTATCCGGTCCCTTAAGGATCATGACGGCTCCCGATCGGGCTGCTGCAGCACGAGCACGCTCGAGCTTGGAGCCGCTCAATTCCCGGAACGCGGGAACGCGGGCGAACTCGCCCTCGTGCGGTGTCATCACGACGGGACGTTCCGGCTGATCTTTGACGGCAACAAAGAGCGCCAGATCGGAGTCCTCGGCGAAGGCACCAAAGGCATCCGCGTCCAAGACCGTCGCAGCCCCGCTTGAGAGCGCGTGCTGCACATTGGTCCACGTCAGCCGATTGGTTCCGTTGCCGGGACCGACGAGAACGCTCGTTATTCGCTTGTCCGCGAGCAGCGGCCGAATCCCAGCGCCGAACGCCATGTCCGGCGTGCCCTCGAAGGGCCGCAGCATGATGGCCGTCAGCTGGGCGGCGTTCTCCGCCATGGCGTCGACAGGCGACGCAACCGTGACGAGGCCGGCGCCAATTCGTAAAGCCCCACGCGCCGCCAGTCGTGCGGCGCCCGTTCGTCCGGCCGGCCCGGAGACGATCAGCGCATGACCACGCGTATATTTATGACTGGCGATTTTTGGCCGCGGAAATAGATCGCGCCACAGGGTCGGCCTATTCTCGAATGTGGGTGGATCTCCCGTGCGATCCCACACCTCGGCGACGACGTCAGCTGGGATGCCGATATCGGCGACGACGACGTCGCCGCACAACATCCGGCCGGGCAAAAGCAGGTGGCCCGGTTTCTTGCGGAAAAACGTCACGGTCCGATCAGCCTGAAGGACCGGACCGTTGGCCGAGCCCGACGTGCCATCAAGACCGCTCGGCACATCCACGGCGACAACGGGCAATCTGCTGGCATTGACCGCCTGCACCATCTGCGCCGCCAACCCGTCGAGAGGCCGCGACAACCCGGCTCCGAACATCGCATCGACGACGAGGTGCATGCTTTCGAGAGCCGACGGCTCCATAGCCCGCACGGGCCCATCGTACCGGCGCGCCATTTCGGCGGCATCGCCCGTCAGCGACGCCCGATCCCCCAGAAGATGTAGGCGGACATCGTAGCTCGCTCGTTTCAAGTGGCGAGAGGCGACGAACCCGTCGCCCCCGTTGTTGCCGGGACCGCACAGAACCGCGATCCGGGAACCCGGCGGCTTCAAGCGGCGCACCTCATCGGCGACGGCCCGCCCTGCATTCTCCATCAGCCTCAGTGACGGCACGCCGCGCTCGACGGCCATGCGGTCTGCGACGGCCATCTGCGCCGTCGTCAGCACTTCAACCGCCGCCTTTGCTGCGGCTGAGGGATCAACACCCATGGCGAGGTCCTGGCGTTCTGATTGCGGCTGGCGCCGCTATTGACTGCATATTATTTGTGCAGATTGAATATTCTTTGTGCGATCGCACGATCCATCGCCGCCTAAAAAACATGCAGCTCAGTCGTAACATTTTGTTATGTCCTATGGATTCCGGCTGCACTAGAACTGGCATGACGCGTGCTAACCATGGCTCGCGCATCTGACCGAGCCTACTCGGCTGAACGCGGGAGGCATCCAAGTCCATGAAGAAAATCGAAGCCATCATCAAGCCGTTCAAACTCGACGAGGTGAAGGAGGCTCTGCAAGAGCTCGGCCTACAAGGCATCACGGTGATCGAAGCTAAGGGCTTTGGCCGCCAAAAGGGGCATACAGAGCTTTATAGATCGG
>JAKALI010000292.1 GCA_021813195.1 Pseudomonadota bacterium | reverse complement strand
TCCGGGCTTTCTGGCTGCGACGGGCGCTACATCGGCGCGTGAAGCCTTCCGCGTCATGACGGGCACCGATGACACAGCGGAGCCCGCCAGATGACGACAGTTTCGACATTCGAGACCGATGACGCCAGCGAGCAGCCGCGTCGGCGCGGCATTGGCGCCTATTTGTCCTGCTTTACCGGTATCGTGTGGCGCGAGGTTTTGCGCTTCCTCTATCAGCGCGAACGGTTCTTCTCCGCACTCGTGCGCCCCCTCGTCTGGCTCTTCATTTTCGCAGCTGGCTTTCGCCAAGTGCTCGGCGTCTCGATCATCCCGCCTTATACGACTTATGTACTCTATGAGACCTTCATCACGCCCGGCCTCATCGGCATGATCCTGCTCTTCAATGCGATGCAATCCTCGCTCTCCATGGTCTACGACCGCGAGACCGGGGCGATGCGAACCCTTTTGGTTGCGCCGTTTCCCCGCTCGTTTTTGCTCCTGTCGAAACTGATCGGCGGGGTGTCGGTCGCTGTGCTTCAGGCTTACGCATTCCTCTTGATCGCCTATTTCTGGGAGATCGAACCGCCCTGGATCGGCTACCTCACCGTACTGCCTGCCCTTGTCCTTGCCGGTTTGATGCTTGGCGCGCTGGCCCTGCTCATGTCGTCTTTGATCAAGCAGCTGGAGAACTTCGCTGGCGTCATGAACTTCGTCATCTTTCCGATGTTCTTCGCATCGTCCGCGCTTTATCCGCTTTGGCGCATCCGCGAGGGCAGCCCCTTGCTCTATGAGATTGCCCGCTTCAACCCCTTCACCCATGCCGTGGAACTGATCCGCTTCGCACTGTATGGGCAGGTCGGCCCCACCATCGACCCCACCCAGACGTTTGTCGAGCCTGGCATCAGTTTCGACGGGGTCCTCCTCCCGCTGCAATCCGGCGAATTGCTCGATGTGACGCACCTTGTCGTCGTCGTCGGCTGCACGCTGGTATTCCTTGCGGCGGCGGTTTTCGCTTATAATCCGTCAAAAGGATTGATCGCCCGGCGGGGCGGACCCGGTGGCGGCGCACCGGGAGGCTAACCTGGGCCCATTCCAAGACGTTCAGACGCCCAATCTCGACATAACGAGACTGCGAACCAAGAGGACCCTCCTCGTGCAACCCTTACGTCATGTCACCTTTGTCGCCGCCTAAGCCGGCCTCCTTCTCGGAGCTTTTTCCGCGCCTGGTCTTGCAGCCGCAGATCCGGAGCATCCAGATTGGCCGTGCGTGCAAAAGCGCGTTGAAAATTTGTCCGTCGCGGCGATTTGGGACGGCCCGCCGATCGACGAACACAAAGAGTGGTATCGCGACAAGGCCATCGCGGACCTAGTGCCGAAGCTCGCGGCCCGGCGCGTTCCACTGGAAAAAGCGATCGCGGCAATCGAAAAGTTCGGCAAGGATTTGCCGCCGCAAGAGCGGGACGTGCAGCTGACCAAGCTGTTCGCGGGTCTCTTCAACACCGTCAATACGCAACGCCGGGCGATTATCACCGGAATTGAAAAGTTTCAGCGCGCCCAGAAGGCCCGCGCGGAAGAGCTCGAAAAGCAAGGTGTCAACATCGCCGAATTGAAGGGCAACATCGTCGTCGACGACACTGGTGCGACGCCGCTGACGCCCGAGGAGGAGAAAGCCTACTGGGCCGGCCGCATTTTCCAGGAACGGCAGGCCAACATTCCAATTGCCTGCGAGTTGCCGCCGATCATCGAAGAACGCCTGTTTGAACTGAGCCGCACCATCCGCGCGCAAATGTCGAAATAGCATCTCACGCTGTCGCAAGGCCCACGCGAACGTATGCGGAGATATCATGAGCGCCAGCCCGATGGCAGATTGTTGAGGGCAGCAGACGGCGCCACAGGTGGGCGCGGCACCCCGTTTGCCCTTAGCCTTCAGGGCATCGGCTTGGACGGTACCAAGTCATTACCCAAGTCCTGCCAACCATCCGTACCGTCCGGGAACCAGACCACGGCTTGATAACCCCAGCGCATAGCCCGTTTGGCCGCATTCCACGACATCCAGCAGTCCTTGAGACAAAAGAACACGATCGGACGGGAGCTGTCGCCGCCACTCAAGCTCTGAAGACGCGTTTTGAAATAGTCCTCCACCTCAGGCGACAGCACACCGTAGCCCACGTTCGGCAACCAGTGCGCGCCGGCGATGGACATGTGCGGCGGATCGCGCCACACGGTGCCGGCGGGCAAGTTCGGCGGTTTGGGTGCCCGCGGATAGACATCGATGAAAACCGCTTTGCCTTCGGTATGCAGCACTTCCGCTTGTTCTGATGTGACGACCGTTGCGCCCGCGAGCGTGCGAGGCACAGGACTGCGATAGTCATCGAGCCTGTAGTCCTGGGGTTCGGACACCTCCAGGTTATGGACGGCGGAAGCCGGCTCTGCAGACCATGCGGTCGGAGCGCGCAGAGCCATGACGGCGCACGCAAACAGCCACAGCCCACCAGCCGCAAGGCACAAGGCGCGACGACCCCTAGCGCGATCGTCGCCCGCAGATTGCCATTCTGCCGAGACGAAACGACGAACCGCGCCGGCGAGAGTGGCCGACGCGGTCTTGCAATGTACAGACGAGGAACGTATTTCGCCGCTCATTTCCGAGGCTTGGTGATGGGCTTCAGGTCTTCATCGAGCAGCGGGACATGATAAGCAAGAAGCACCTCGTCGATGTCGCCCTGCCGCTTCTTGATGACTTCGTTCAGCTGCCGCTTCCAGTTGCTCTCGTTGGCGCGTACACCCATCGTGATGCGGTAATTGACGCGGCCAGTCCCGGGCACGTTTTCGGTGAGTGGAACCATTGTCACCTTATCCATGTGGTCCTTCAAGAACCAACCGGCAAAGGGACCCCACAGGATGCCGACGTCAATTTCACCGCTCAGAACGTCGTTGATGATTTCCTGCTCGGGATTGAGATAGCGGCGATCCACATTGATCAGATAGGCCTTGGCCTCCGGCATCAAGCCGGCCTTGGCGAGCTGATCGCCAACGGGGCCGCCCTGATTGCTAACGCGCTTGCCCTTCAGACGCGGATCCAGCAACGACGTCACGCCCTCGAGGTCGCTGCCCTTGCGGTAAAACATGACGTAGGTCGTGTGATAGTAGTGGTTGGTATTGAGTGTGTACTCATCGGCCTGCACCGTGCCGAGGACAAGGTCGCAACGCTTTGCGGCGAGGGTGCGCCGGATGAGGCCGTAACCGCCCGGATACCATGTGTATTCGATCGGCACCTTCAACTCATCGGCGATGATTTCGGCGATCTTGTTCTCGAAACCCTCACCCTTGTCGTTCGAGTAGGGCATATTTTCGGGGATTGAACAGACGCGCAGGATTTTGCGGTTGGCCGCGTCTGCGAGGTTGCCGTCGGCGGCAAGCGCCGGCAGGGTCTGAGCGCCACAGAACGTGGCGAGAATAGCGAAGACAACGCGCTTCATATTTGGCCGTTCTCCCTTGGCTGCCCGAGCAGCACAGCAATTGCCGCCGACCGAGCGGTCTTGATTGAGATTGAGAAACTCCGCGGCCGCCGCGCCAACGGGCAAGTTCCTTGACCTGCCTTATACGGTTCCCGATCGTCACCTGCACATGAAGTTCTTGTCATAGAAAGCCGTTGGCCAACGCTGCTCACTCCTCAATCGGCCGGACACCTTGGTCCGCTGAACCCAACTCCCGAAACTGACGGTCGAGCCAAAATTGCTTCAAGGACGCTGCTGCGGCTTGGTACGCGCAAAAAGGGCGGCTCTGGTGAGCCGCCCCCGATGTGGTGCGAGACTGCGTCGGCCTGTCCAACTAGGGCGCCCGACTGGCACGCCGCAGGCGAGGTTCATTCCCCGAGGCAGGACTTCTCGAACTCGATGGCCTCCTTGGGCTTCTCAGCGCGCTGGTCCGCGCTGATGCGACCACCCGGGAGCGCCCCCGTCGAACGGGCTTTCAGGTAAACGTAGAGGTCATCGATGTAGCACATCACGTTGAGGTTATCGCCGAGCGCTGGCATGATGAACTCAGTGCCGCCCACGTTGCGACGCTGTCCACTCGAGACCACCTGCAAAAATTTCTCATACGACATGGTTTTCAGACTCTCGGCGAGTGCAGGCGCGAACGAGGATCCTTCACCGTTAGGGCCGTGGCACACGTGACATTCGGCATGGTAGCGACGCCAGCCTGAATAAGTGTGCCAGTCAACCTGTTTGACGATGAGGTTATCGCCCGAACCTTCGGTGATGACATCGTAGGTGGGCGTTCCATCGGGCAACACCCACTTGCCGTCCTTAAACTCCTTGCCCTCTTGAGCGGCTTTATGAAGTTCCTCAGGCGTTTTGGCGTGCTGCGCCTCAGGCGAGTCGACGGCGGCGGCCGGCGCGGCTTCTGGAGCCGCTGCTGGCGTAGCCGCGGCAGGGGCGGGCTCCGGTGTCGCGGCAGGAGGCGCGGGCTCAGGGGCCGCTGCCGGGGCTGCCGGGGTGGGAGCCGGTGCCGCCGCAGGAGCTGGGGCCGGGGCCGCGGGCGCAGCTGCCACCGTCTGCTCAGTCGCCGCAGCTGGGGTGTCCTCGGCCTTTTTCTCAACTTTCGGCTGCTCGGAGCCGCAACCGCTCAGAGTCACAGCCACAGCCGCGACCAGGCAAACAATTGTCGATGTGTTGAACGAACCCATGTGGTGGGGCTCCTATTTGACCTGAAGCGTAGGCAAGGCCGACGACACGACGTCCGGGCGCGTCGGCTTGCAGCGGGACCTCGTCCCGACGCGATTTGTCGCCTCGGGATCCGGCGCATCGTCAGAATTACCCGCCGAGGCAGGACTTCTCAAACTCAACGGCTTCCTTAGGCTTTTCAGCGCGCTGGTCCGCACTGATCCGACCTCCGGGGAGCGCGCCGGTCGAGCGCGCGCGCAGATAGACGTAGAGATCGTCGATGTAGCACATCACGTTGAGATTATCGCCCAGCGCCGGCATGATGAATTCCGTGCCGCCCACGTTGCGCCGTTGACCGCTCGACACAACTTGCAGAAATTTCTCATACGTCATTGTCTTCAGACTGTCGGCCAGCGCGGGAGCAAACGACGAGCCCTCTCCATTAGGACCATGGCAGACGTGGCATTCGGCGTGGTAGCGGCGCCAGCCGGAATAGGTATGCCAATCAACCTGCTTGACGATCAGACTGTCGCCTGCACCTTCGGTGATGACATCATAGGTCGGCGAGCCATCCGGCAGCACCCATTTGCCGTCCTTGAACTCTTTGCCCTCTTGCGCCTTCTGATGGAGCACATCTGGAGACGGGACCTCACCTTCGGCTCGCACCGGTATGCCGCCTGCGGAAAGAGCTGTTAAGCCAAAACCCAGAGCCACAATCCCACACAAACCTGATCTCTTCACGCGTTTCCCCTGTCGCTACTTTTCTGAACGATTGATTTTTTGTGATGGCCAATTGGCGCTGGCCCGGCCTTCGACGTTTGGCCAATTGCGTCTGGCCAAAATTTCGCTCTGCGCTCTCATGCCTGCATACATCGGTGAGGGCCACGGAATCCAGAGCGGAACAACACCTCCACATCTGGTGCGACAATGCGCACTCAGCAAGAGGGCCGGCGCAGGGTTTCTGCGCCGGCCCCGATTGTTAGTCGCTCGATGACCAATTAGGGCAGCGAGTAGACCGTCAGCGTGCCGCCGAGGTCGGTGTACGACTTCAGACCGGCGTAGTTACCCACGGCGCCCAGACCATCGGTCGGCTTGTCGAGGCCAGCCGCGAGACCGATGCCAGCCCAGCCACCGACGCCCGAGTAGAGGCCGATGTACTGCTTGCCATCGATGGCGTAGCTG
>JAKALI010000291.1 GCA_021813195.1 Pseudomonadota bacterium | reverse complement strand
ATGTCGCCCAAATCGAGGCCGCAGACCTATGGCGGGCCGATTGAGGACGGCAAGCTTGTCACGCGGTCGCCGCAGCAGACCTATCAAGCAGGCGACGAAGCCAGTGTGCCGATCATGATCGGCGCCAACAGCGCCGATCTCGGCTTCTTCTTCCCGAAGACGAAGACGGAAGCCTTCGCCTCCTTCGGGACAGAAGCCGCCCAAGCGCGCCAGGCCTATGACCCGACCGGCGCCGCCCCCCTGCGTGCCGTCGCCTGGGAAATCGGCATGGACCAGATGATGGTGGAGCCGGCGTGCTTCACCGTGCGCGAATTTTCGGCGCAGGGCCTTCCGGCCTACGAATACCGCTTCTCCTATGTCGCGCCGGCCGAGGCGGCGGCGCTCGACAAGTCGGGCTTCGGCGCGATGATGGGCATCAAGGGCGCGCCCCATGCGAGCGAAATTCCCTTCGTCTTCGACACGGTGAAAGCCGCCTACGGCGAGGACACCACGCCCGCAGACGAAGCGATGGCGGCGAAGATGCATGCCTATTGGGTGAATTTCGCCAGGACCGGCAATCCCAACGGCGGCGCCCTGCCGCTCTGGCCAGCCTACGACCGCAAAGCGGACACGCTCATGGATTTCACGCAAGACGGCGGCCCTGTTGCGGAGAAAGATCCGTGGCGGACACGCCTCGACGTGACGGCTGCGAAGGCAAACAAGGCCGAGGCCGCAGCAGCCCGGAAGGGCAAGTCTTCATAGATCGATATGAAGGCGCGGCGGCGCCACGGCGGCCGGCCTCAAGATCAATCGCGGCATCGAAGTCTAAGGCGACACGCGCAGCAGCGATTCCGATATCTTCGCGGCCGGCGAGTGTGTGGAGCATCGCGGCCAGATATTCGGGCTGATGGCGCCGTTCTGAGATCAGGCCAATGTCTGTGCTGCCCAACCTGCCGGCGCTCTGGTGGCGGCTTCCCGGGAAAGCATTGATGCCCATGCCGATCCGGATCGCCGCATAGGAGTCTGCAGCTGGAGCGATCGTCTGCGTAATAAAAGCTCGCTGTCGATGTCTTGGCCCGCACGACCGAGCGCGCTATTCTCTCAACACGATGTTGCCGTTCATTTCTGGGAGGCGGCAGAATAGCCCACGCGAGATCATGATGGATACTATTCATCTCGGCAAGGTGAGGGAATTTCGGTTCCTCATCCGGTACCATGATATTCTACGCCCGTGATTTCGGTCAAAATAGCGGCCGAGATAGGGAAATTGGCCGCCCAAATTGACACGCGCTGCCGGTATACGTGGCTCTGGCTACGAGCTGTGCAGCGTGTGTGGGGTTGGAACCAGTACCGCACGCCGTCTATCTGCATAATCTTTGATCACGACGAAGAGGCCGGCTTCGTATGCCGCGTCAGTCCGCCTTGACAAATTATACCGTGACTTTCGTTTCATATCGGCAGATGCGCCACGAGACGTTTTTGATCCCGATCAGCGCACCCTTGCAGGCGTAAGCGCACAAAGTAATTTATGAAGAATACTGTCATGCCGACCTTTATCATGCTCACGCGTCTCAGCCCCGAAGCCGTCCGCACGCCGCGGAAACTGGAACAACTCGAACGGGATGTCATGGAACACATCCGAAAGGAGTGCGTTGGCGTCGAGTGGAGCAGCAGCTTTGCAACACTGGGGCCCTACGACTATCGTGACGTCCTCCAGGCTCCCGACATCGAAGCCGCCGCCCGCGTCTCCGCCGTCATACGCACCTTCGGCCATGCGCACACCGAGGTCTGGGCGGCCACGGAATGGGATCGCTTCAAGGAACCGGTGCGCGATCTCTCATAGCGCGAAGCGCAGTATCAGGTTCCGATGACCGCGAAACGCGTGTTTTAGAAGGTGGGCAGATCATCGCTGGCGCATCGTTGCTATCGCCGGTAGCGGCCCTGCGCGCTCCGCCGGAAGAACTTTAGATGGACGGAGAAACGATGATGACTCGTCACCAAGCCAATGCCGGAATTTCCGCCACCGTGCCTGTCGGAGTCGAACAGGTGCCCATCAAATTGCCGGCGCCACGGCAGGAGGGGGCATGCCCCTGATGTCCGCGCTGAAATTACGCCGCTCGACGCGCGAATATGCAGACCGGCCCTTGTCGCAGCAGACGCTGTCGGATTTTCTCTGGGCTGCCTTCGGCGTCAACCGGGCTGGCGGCAAGCGTACTGCGCCGTATTGGCGGCACATCATGGTGATCGACGTTTATGCCGCTTTGGCAGACGGCGTTTGGCTTTACGATCTGGCGTCGCATGCGTTGCTGCCGCACCTGGCCGCTGACATTCGCGCCGACACGGGGCCGCAGGACTTCGTCGGAATCGCGCCGCTGGACCTGGTCTATGTCGCACACGGCGAACGCATGACAGATACCCCGCCGGCTGACCGCCGCCTTTACGCTTCTGTTGATACTGGCTTTATCGGCCAGAATGTCTATCTCTACTGTGCAGCAGAAAGTTTTGCCACGGTGCTTCGCGGCGCGGTCGATTATCCAAGGCTCGGCAAGCGCATGATGCTGCCGGAGCAGCAATTCGTCACTTTTGCCCAGCCGGTTGGATGACGGATGTAATAGGTGCATATGACACAGGTCATTGTCATCGGAAAGGCGCTGATCCTGCTGGTGATCGCGAACAGCATTCCGGTGGTGCTTAATAATATCTTCGGCAGCCGGTTCGCGCACGCCATTGATTGCGGGTACCGCTTTGTTGACGGGAGGCCGTTGTTCGGTCACTCAAAGACGTTGCGCGGCCTAGCAGGCTCAATGCTGGCGACCGCGCTCTGCGCACCGCTTCTTGGCATCCCGTGGTCCGTCGGGGCGTTGTTTGCGCTCTCGGCGATGGCGGGCGACCTGTTCAGCAGTTTCCTCAAGCGGCGCTTCGGGAAGGCACCAAGCAGTCGGGCGATCGGCCTGGATCAGATTCCAGAGGCCCTGTTGCCTTTGCTGGTCTGCCGCGCGTGGCTCGATCTGTCGTGGGTCGGCATTACGGTCTGTGTGATTATCTTCATGGTTCTGGAGCTTTCGTTTGCGCCGCTTTTCTACTTGCTGCGCCTGAAAAACCGACCCTACTGAGCCGGTCTGGGGGCGTGCAGGCGATGAAGCGTGATCTCAGGCGGGCAATTCAAGCGCACCGGAACGATGCTGGTTCCGACGCCAACGGACGTGTAGCCGAGCATGTCGCGATACCGCCAGGCGCCAGCACCGAGCGCGCGCGGCAGAACGGAATCGAGCATGATGGGGATAGAACCCGGAAGGCAAATCTGTCCACCATGTGTGTGGCCGCCGAGCAGAAGGTCGAACCCGGCATGGGCCGCCTGCCGATAGATTTCGGGCGTGTGCGACAGTAGTACGGAGATGCCGTCATGCGGCACGCCTGTCAGCGCTTTTTCAATGTTGTCGACTCGGAAAAAATGGGCGTCGTCGATGCCTACGAGATGGATGGAATCTCCGCCGCGGGAAATCGTAACAGCCTCGTTGAGGAGCATCCTGATGCCCATCTCTTCCATCGCGGGGACCATCCGGATCGAATCGTGATTACCGAGCACGCCGTAGGCCGGCGTCCTGATCAGGGCGCGGATGCGGGCCAGTCCGTCGAGCACGGGGGCGACCGGCCCGAAGGTACGCCCTCTGAAATCGCCCGTCAGGACGCAGAGGTCGTACTCCAGCTGCGGGAGAATCTGCATGAGTCGTTCCATTGCGCCGCCGCTGATGTCGACGTGCAGATCGCTCAGCTGCAGGATCACGAATCCTGAAAAGACGGCAGGTAGTTCCGCCAATTCTACAGCATTGTGGCGGATCTGGATGGCTCTTGCATTCCGCTCTCCGCGTGCATAGAGGCCGGTCAGTTTGAGCGCCGCGCGGATGAGCGAATGAAGGGAATACCAGTTCTCGATGTGGAAGAAGTTGAGTCCTTGGCCAAATATCTGGGCCTCGTGGTCGTGCTCGATCCCCAGCCGCTGCCGCGCATGCACGCGACCCAGGCGCTGCGTTAGCTGGGCGATAGTTGCAGCATCTGCCGGGTCGCCGACGTCGACCAAATCGCCGCTCATTCGGGCCGCCAACCGGCGCGAGTCCGACAAGATTTCGCGACGCCGTCCCTTTTTTTATGCGCCGGGGTGCTATTTCGAGGGCAAAAGGTAAAGTTCATCGCTGATGCAGTGCCTTCGAGAGGCCGGAGGACGGCGTCTTGAACATGGTGAGATCCCAACTGCCGCGTGCTTCGTCGAGGCGGAGGATGTAGAGCCTGTTGTCGGCGGTCCTGACCTTGAAATAGCGGTAGCCCTCACCGTGCCACTGGTCCAGGTTCTCCGCGACTTCATGCGTGTGTTCGCCAAGGCGAAACCGCAGGATTCTCTCGGCTCCGGCCTCTCCGGAAGAGATTTCGACCTGCAAGTTCACCATGGTCGTTCACCGCCGTGCGCGCCGCTCGCCCCGAGCGTCGGCCCGAACTTGAGTGGTGTCAATTCGCACTTCCAAAACAGGCTAAAATAACGCGGCCGGCAAGGGCTGAATACGCCGCGCGCTTCTGGAGGTTTGGATGAAACAGCGGGTTCCAGCCCAGGACGCGACCGAGGCCATTCGCCAGGACTTCTCGTCAAGAGGCGCGGCATGGCTCGGGATTCGATTTTTACGGCTTTCGAGTACGCGAAGATGCGGCTGAGGGTACGGTGGCAACCCAGTTAAGACCAGTGACCGGTGGTCCGGTTCCGTAGCCCTTGACTGGTTCTGTTTTGATCCGCCTCGCTGGAGGATTGCCGAACCGCTTATTGTTGTGGCCCATCGGAGATGGACTGCAGGGCCTTCAGATTGCGAATTTTCACGCGCCGATGGTCCAAAATATCAATCAGGCCTTCGCGCTGAAATATGGACAGTTCCCGGCACACCGTCTCGAGCGCGAGTCCTGTATAGTCTGCAATATCGAGGCGGCCCACACGCAATTCGAGAACACCACATTGCCTGATGTTGAAGCGTCGCGCCATTGTGGCCAGGAAAGCCGCCACGCGCTCCTTGGCGGAGTCCTGTCCGAGTAGCAAAACATGGTTGCGTGCGGCGGCGAGACTGCGATGGAGCGTTATTACCAGGTGGCGGCGGACGTCCAGTTCCTGTTCGCTCAACTGCTCGATTGCTTGGCGGGGATAGCGTTCCAGAGTGGTTCTGCCGATGGCTTCACCAATGAGCGTATGTTGAGCACCATATTCGAAACCAAAGATGTCACCTGGAATTTGTAGCTCAATAATCTGGCGCCGGCCGTTGCAGCGCATCCTGTAGAGCCGTACCCATCCTGCGAGGACACGATAATAGTATCGCGCCTCGTCCCCTTCGTTAAAGATCATCTGGTTGTTGTCGAGAAGAATGGGGGCGCCAGCGGGTGACGTTGAGCCAATATTGGCAGCCCCTACACGCATATCTCGCGCACCACGTGTGCCGCAATTCGGAGGACTTGGGGGCGCGCTATTCGAGAATCTTCGCTCGAGGTGATCCCGATTCAACGGCATGCTTCTTGAACGTTCTCGAGTGGTGCATGTTCATCATGCGAGTAGATTTCGCTGCGCCAATTATTCATGATTTCCTCCGGCCGCTTTCAAGAAAACGCAGGCGGGGCCTCTCAATTTGGCTAACTCCTGATAACTCGCAATTCACGTTACCTGTATTCATTCTTGAGGTATGTACAGAATTTTACAAATTGCCGTGATTCAGGCGCGCAGGAATGTGTTATTCTGAAAGATGCAAATATTTGATGATTACTGGACCGTCATTGCGCTCCAGCGGCCTGTTATTGGTATCCGTTATACGGAATCAGAGCGCTAAG
>JAKALI010000290.1 GCA_021813195.1 Pseudomonadota bacterium | reverse complement strand
TCGTTGGCGGCGGTGACGGTGAGGATGACGGTGGCGGTGTCGGCGCCGCCCTGGCCGTCGGAGACGGTGTAGGTGAAGCTGTCGCTGCCGTGGAAGTCGGCGGCGGGGGTGTAGGTGAAGGAGCCGTTCGAATTCGCGGTCAGGATGCCACCTGACGGGAGAGTAAGTGGTGCGCCGGGCGTGTAGGTGGCGCCATTGATCGCGACCACCGAGAGGATATCACTATCGGGATCGGTATCGTTTCCGATGATCCCGCCGGGAGCGGGAATGATGAGCGTCGTGTCCTCGCTGGTCGCATAGACGTCGTCGGTGGCGTCCGGTGCTTCGTTGACCGGGGAGACGGTCAGGTTGACGGTGGCTGTGGCGAAGCCGCCCTGACCGTCCGAAATGGTGTAGGTGAAGCTCGCAGGTCCGCTATAGTTCGCCGCAGGCGTGAACACGGGATTGCCGCTGCCGTCCAGCGCGACCGCTCCGTTGACCGCATCCTGGACGGATACGATGGTAAGCACGGTGCCCGTATCGACGTCACTGTCGTTGGCGAGCAGAACCGAGCTTGGAATGGTTGTTGCGGTGCCCTCCGTGGCGGCCGCTGTGTCGTCTCCCGCCAAGGGTGCTTCGTTGATGCCATTGACGGTGATGACAAGAGCCGCGGACGTGGTCTGGCCGAGCGCATCGCGCAACGTGTAGTCGAAGCTGTCGATCAGGGTCGCTCCGACTGGTAGCGCGATAACCGCTGGGTTGGCGGCATCGACGGCGTAAGTGTATGTGCCGTCCGCACGGATGGACAGCGTGCCGTAGGTGCCGGCAATCGTCGTGGTGCCGGTCGGCGCGACCGTGGTGCCCTCCACCGACACGACGGTCGCCGTGTTCGGGTTCTGCCACGACAGATCGGTGATACCGATGACATGGTTGCCCGGATTGGCGCCGGCAGCGGTGGACGTCAGGGAGCCGTCGGTGAACGTCACGACGACATTATCGACTGAGCCATCGAAAACGATATGGACGTTGCCGTCGGCGTCGGAGGCCGCCACGTTTCGGAATCCCGTCTCGCCGAGCCCTTCGAACCCGTTCGTGCCGACAGTCGTCAATCGTCCTGTCGGCTGCGCGGAGAAGGAGACCTCAGTCGTGACACCGCCGACGGTCCGCGTCCCTGTGATGACGACCTTGTCCTGCCAGCTTACGGTTCCGGCCGCGTTCGGAGCGCCCGAAATGTCGAGATCGTTGAGCGAGAACTCGAGATTGATGACCTGCTGGCTGAACGAGAAGGTGGTGGTCGGCGCGGTATAGGGCATGCGGGCGGGATCAAGGGCCCAATTGAGATAGCCGGTATGTCCGCCCTGAGTGGCCGTGCTGACGGTACGCGTCGTGGTGCCGTCCGCTGCAATGACGCCCGTGCCGCCCACGGCCACGTTCACGCCATCGATCGTGCGCGAGGTGCCGATCGGGTTGCTGCCGTTCGTGTACTGGGTCTCCCAGATGAGGCGGGACAAGGGCCGGTCTACGGTATCGACGCCTGCACCATTGTCGTCGGTGAGGATATTGCCGGACGCTGACGGCGCGGACACGGGTGTGACACTGTTGTAGTTATCGTAGGCGACGGGTGCTTCGCTGACGCCGCGAACGGTGACGGTCAGGTAGGCGTAGTCGACGCCGCCGAGATTGTCGCGGACCGTGTAGGCGATGATATCGGTGATCGTCTGGGTGCTGTCGAGACCGCGCACCGTCGGATTGGCGCCGTCTACTGTATAGATATAGCTGCCGTCGGCATTCATCGTGATGGTGCCATAGGACGTCGCGAGAGGCTGGCCGACCACGTTGTCGTAGCCATGGACCTGGATCACTGATTTTGACGTGCCGGTTGTCGGATCGTTGGTCAGGACGTTGCCCGAAACAGTGGCGTCGGCGGCGGGTGGAACGGTCGCCGTGATCAACGCCACATCGTTGGCCGCCGTGACGGCAAGCAGGGCATGATAATCGTCGGTGGAGATGGCGGTCGCACCAATCTCGCCGGACTGTGCCTCCAGCACCCAATCACCGCCAAGGTTGGATGCGCCCGTATCGTCGTTGGACGCCGCGATGTCCGCTCCCGTCAAGCCCGACAATGTCTCGACGAAGCCCGAGCCTTCGTCGCCGTTCGCGATGTTGCAGCCATACACGAGGATGTCACCGGTCGCCGAAAGCGCGCCACCGATGGTGGCCAGCGCCGTGGCGTGGGCCGACAGATCGGCCTCCGTCAGCAAATCACTACCCAATTGGAGTGCGCCGAAAGTGCCGTGGGAGACGATATGGATGCTGTCGATGCCTGCGAGACCCGACAAATAGTCGGCAATCTGCTCGAAACCACCTGTCTCCCCATCAATCATGACGACGACGGCATCGGGAGCTAGTGATCCGGTGATGGCCTCAGGGTTTTCGACGCGACTGTCGATGAAGACGATGGAGGTTGGAGCGGACGTACCTTGCATTTCGTCCAGCACGCCAACCAGTGCGGCGAAGCTCCCATCAGCCACAGCATCCAGGCTGGCATCGGAGCCTGCAGTGGCCAACGACTGCTCCGTGCTGGCGGTGTCGGTCGCGTCCGATGTTGTGGCATCTGCTATGGTCGTCGCCAGAGCCGCATCGAAAACCATGCGCGGCTCGAGTACGCGATAGATCAGTTTGACGGTCTTCTTGTTGGGCTTCGTTGCGATCACGGTGCGAGAATGGGTTACGCTCTGCAACTCAGACTTGGACTCGCGGGCAAACTTGAACATCTCGGACACCTGGTGCTGAACTCGCCGGGCCTGCGTTGTCGAGGCCTCGACCGTCAAGGTACGCAGTGTCCACTAATGAGACATCGCTGGACTTAGTGTCTGATGAAATAGATGTTTCTTGAATTCACGGCATTGGAAGCATCGACGAACAGGCCGACCTCACAATCTCATTCAACGATTTTCAATCGATTTGTAGAGCCCACCCCACCAACACACGCCCCGATTGCGCCGATCCAGGAATAAATGTTGTGGATAAGCGCAGGCAATCAGCAATGTCGAATCACGTAGTCCTGGCTCGTGTTCGAAGTCGCCGCGCCACGACGCATGCTTGGCGCAGTCACTTCCCAGTCCCGTCTGCGCGTCCCCATCTCGCCAAAGTTGACCGAGCTTGCTGTGTACGCCTTCCTGTTCGGGAAGGCGCCTCCTGTTGCGTTGAGCGTTGCGAAAGAAGCGCAATTTGGCGGCGGATCTCATGTCATTCTCGGTCAAGCGGATTGGGTGCGCGGTTGCACCGCTATTGATTGCGCTCGGTGGATGCGCGGTTGCGGTCACGCCGCTCGCGGAGACAGAGATTGCCGATGGCGCGCGCCAGAACGTCATGCGGCTCGGGGCGGAGCAGGAGCCGCTCAAGGGAACCGTCTCGCTGTATGAGGCCATGGCGCGGGCACTCAAGTACAATCTGGACTACCGGATCGAAATGATGCAATCCGCGCTGCGGCGATCGGAGGTTGATCTAGCTACGGCTGATCTCATTCCTCGCGTGGTTTCCAAGGCCGGATATTCGGGCCGCGACAGTTATCTGTCGGTGTCGAGCCTCGATATTCCGACTGGACTCGATGTCGAGCCGAATACGGTTTCGCAGGAGCGAGAGTTCAGCGACGGAGACGTGACGTTCTCTTGGAATGTTCTCGACTTTGCGCTTTCCTATGTGCGTGCTCGCCAAGCCGCCGACCGGCACCTGATCGCACAGGAGGTCAAGCGCAAGGTCATTCAGCGCATACTAGAGGACACGCGAACGGCGTACTGGCGCGCGCTCAGCGCTGACCGCATGTCCAAGAAGTTGGCTCGGATCGAGGGGCGGGTGAAACGCGCGCTGGCCGGATCGCGCACTGTGCTGTCGGTCGGTGCGCAGTCGCCATTGACGGCGCTGACCTACGAGCGCGAACTGATGCAGATCCGGCGCACAGCCGAGCAGTTACAGCACGAGCTGAACCTCGCCAAATCGCAGCTGGCGCTTCTGATGAACGTGGCGCCTGGAACGGAATTCAAGGTCGTGGACGACGGCCGGAGCGCTGTGCCCGGGGCGATCGGACTGAGCACGCGGGAGATGGTTGCGGAGGCGATATTCAATCGCCCCGAGATTCGCGAGGTCGCCTATCAGCGGCGCATCAACGAAAACGAAGCGCAAGCCGCCTTGCTCGAGTTGTTGCCTGGCATCCAGCAGTACGGAACCGCGGCATTCGACGACAATATGTTCCTGCTTCACGGCAACTGGCTGAGCTGGGGCGCCGCTGCGGCCGGGAATCTCATCAAGCTGGCGCAACTACCGGCCCGCTCCGCCGTTATCGATGCGACTGACGTCATGCTCGATCAGCGATCCCTTGCGACAACCATGGTCGTCATGACGCAGGTCTACGTCAGCCGCACTCGATACGTCCGCTTCAAGGCCGAGCTCGATACGGCGCGGCAGTATGTCGACGTGCAATCCAAGCTTGTCGAGCAGCTCTCGGCCGAGGCGGTATCCGGCAGCATCGGTGAGCAGACTTTGATTCGCGAAGAAATGAACCTGCTGGTCGGAGAGGTCGAGCGCGACATTGCGGCGGCTAACGTGGAATCAGCGACCGCAAATCTCCTCGTGTCGATGGGGCTTGACCTGCAGGCGGGGGACGTCGATCTGCGCCTCGGTGTGAGACCGCTCGCCGATCACATCCGCATCACATGGGCCGATCGTGTCGCTCTCTCGGATCGCGGCAAGTACCTGCTCGAAGTCGAACGGGCCCGCGAGGAGGAGCGCCGCCGCAAGGAGGAAGAGGAGCGGCGCATCAAGGCCGAGGCACAGCGCATCGCCGATGAAGCGCGCCGCATCAAGGAGAACGAGGTTCGGCTGGCGCAGGAGGCTGCGCGCTTGGCGCGCGAGGAGGCCGAAAGAGCGCGGCAGGAGCAAGTCCGCCTCGCGAAGGAGGAGGCGCGCAAGCTCAAAGAAGATGCAGAGCGCGCCAAGGCTGCGGCCGAAGCAGCCAGGGTCGAAGCGGCGAGAATTGCCGCCGAGGAGGCGCGCGTGGCGAAGCTGGAGGCCGAACGTGCCAGGAAGGACGCTCTGCAGGAGAAGAACGAGCAGTTGCGTCGCGCAAAAGACGAAGCCCGACAGATGAAGGCAGAGGCATTGCGCGCGAAGGAGGAGGCATTGCGCCTTCGCCAGGCTGAGGAGATCGAAGCTCGCCGGCAAGCCAAGGCGGCTGCGGACGAGGCGCGCGTGGCCAAGGCCGAGTCGGAGCGCGAGCGGGACGAGGCCCAGAAGGCCCAGGCTGCGGAGCAGCGCCGTGCGCAGCAGGAGCGATTAGACGCCAAGAAAGAAGCGGCGCGGATCAGGCAGTCCGAGATCCTCGAGCTCAAGGCTGAGGCGCGTCGGGCAAAGGAAGAGGTTCGCCGCACGCGACGCTGGAAGGGCACAGCGAAGGATGCCGCCCCTGCTCAGGCTTCGGAACCGCGGTGGGTCTGGCCCTGGGAGTTGGAAGCGAGCAAGGGCAAGATCAAGGTCAATGGGCGGGAGTCGCAGATGCGTGGCCGCCCTTCAAAAGGCGTAACGAAGCCCGCCGGTCCGGCGGATCGAAGCTGAAGAATTTGCCGCTTGTGCCGGTCAGCAAGTGCTCCGTCTAGCGTTAATTCGTGCGTGCGATCATCGGATCGACAACCCGCAAAGCTCCAAGGTCCCCATGTCGAGGCTCACTCTACAATCCGCAGCACTGTCGGCCCTTGCATCCGCCGGTCTGGCAGCGTGCGCGATCAGCCCAGATCCTCTGACGCTGCCGCAGATCAATGTGATCGCGCAGAACAACGCATCGCGCGTAACCGCGAAC